>JAQVEI010000552.1 GCA_028697695.1 Lentimicrobiaceae bacterium | reverse complement strand
TGCTTTGAACTTCTTTGTTATCTCGTCTAACTTATCCATAATGCTTTGTTGAAAATGTTTATGCAAATATACATTTATTATTTAGAACACAGCCAAAATAATTTATTATTAACTTAATTAAACCTTAACTTTTATGAAAAAACTATTACTTTCATTCTTGGTTGTCGGGTTATTTGGTTTAGGTGCTCAAGCCCAAAGCAAAGAAAACCTGAAAATACAATCTGCAAAAGCAGAAGTGTATCTCGGATTAGAGGAGACTTCCACTAAATCGAACAATATTCCCGTTGCTGTTGAATTGCCTAAGGTG
Source organism: Lentimicrobiaceae bacterium (assembly GCA_028697695.1). Classification (GTDB taxonomy): domain Bacteria; phylum Bacteroidota; class Bacteroidia; order Bacteroidales; family Lentimicrobiaceae; genus Lentimicrobium. The sequence goes on along the minus strand of JAQVEI010000552.1, from coordinate 2,358 downwards.
GTTATTCCAAATGATGTTAATATCGTAACCCAAATTCCTATTGGTACTTCAGCAAACGCTTATGGGTTTTATGTTGACAGCCGCACAGCCAGTGTTTGGGTAGATAATAGCCTGAATACAGTTACTTTTACCCACAGGCAGGCTGTGCCATCTGGTAATCATCTCGGATATGATATTTCTACAAACGGTGGTTTGACCTGGGAAAACAATATCACCACCTACGATCCCGCCATTGGTGGCAGTAATGCTAGGTATCCACAAGGTGGTATTATCAATCCTGAAGGAAATACCGATCCTACCAATGCAGTGCACACTTATATAGGTGCTTTATTGGATGGCAGCCAAGGAACAGCCGGCTCATGGGGAGGAATAGCTGTAGGCACAGCTCCTTTTGCACCTGGTGCCTCAATGTGGCAAGATGCATGGGCTTCAACTCCTGACCAAAAATGGTTTTTGCCAAGTGCATTCCATGTAACTCAACAAGGTGTTGTTTACTTTGTAGATGAGTTAACTGATTGGGATGGTACAAATTCTACCTACGCAGGAAGTATCACAGTAGGTAAAGGTATTTACGATGAAAATACTGGCGAAGTAAATTACACTTTTCAGTCTATTGAGGTGCCTGTCAATTCAGAAGATGGCATCAACGATATTGAAATAGCTTTTGCACCTGATGGTCAAAATGGCTATATTTCGCTACTTACGAATCTCGAAGATGTACTTCCATACACTTCTTATCATCCTGTACTTTATAAAACTACTGACGGTGGCGAAACCTGGTCAGATGCTATCGAAGTACAACTTGGCGGTGCTAATGGATTAGCTGCTATTCAAGAGGCTTTGTCTGATGAAGCACTTGAAGTGCTTTTCCCTGATGGAGTTCCTCCACGTGATCAAATTGCTTATTATATTGGATATACGCATGACCTTTTAGTTGATGCATGGGGAAATCCTCATATTTCGGGAACAATTTTGAAGGCCGATATAGATGCTGGTACTATTTCTACTGGCACCGGATTTATGACTAATTTCCACATCTGGTCAACGGATGGTGGAAACAGCTGGCAAGCGTTTAAACTTGCCGATTTAATAAAGTTCGAAGGCACTCTTGGCGATATATCACATCATAATCGCCCACAAATTTCATCTACCTGGGATGGATCAATTGTATTCTTCTCTTGGTTAGACAGTGATATTGAAGATGCTGATGACAACGCTCGTCCTGATATTTATTTCCGTGAATTCTTCCCTTATATGGGCGAAAACGGAACACATGGTGAAGAGATTGTTAACGTTACCCTTTTCTCTGCAGCAATGTGGACAGCAAACTGGGCAACAATGCCCTATTATGTGTTTAGTGAAAATGTAGGCGAAAATAGCGTAAAATGCACCATTCCCTGGGTATATCAAAAACTTACCGATCAAGACCCAATGTTACCCGTGCAGTTTTATTATATCCCTGACTTTACTAAAACATACACCATCACCGGTACTTCAGAAAAAATGGAAAATGCATTGGCTACTGTAAGCCAAAACTATCCTAATCCATTTAGCAATGAAACACAAATTTCTGTTTCGCTTGTTAAATCAAGCAACGTAAAGCTTGAGGTTTACAATATCACCGGACAAAAAGTGATGGTAAAAGATTTTGGCTACAAAACAGCCGGAAGCTTTACCATGCAAATCAGTGCCGACGAACTTCCAACAGGAGTTTATTTCTACACTGTAGAAGCCGGAGCTACAAAAGTTACACGCAAAATGATTGTGCAATAAGCCAACATTTCTTCAAATAGTTTAAAAACCGCTTTGTGTAAACAGAGCGGTTTTTTGTGTTTTTATTTGAAAAAAATTATATTTGTAGCCGCTCTAATGAGTGATATTTTGATTATTTACCAACTAAATTTTAAAAAAATGAGAAGAATTCTACTTTCTTTTGGAGTGCTATTGATTGCCGGGAGCAGTCTGATGGCGCAAAGCGCTTTGCAAAAACAAAGCGAACGTTTAAGCAAAATTACTGCTGTAAAGCAAGATGTATCGCGGGATTATCCAATGACCTTTGAAGGCGAAACAAATCCTTTTGTATCTAATATAAAAGCCCCGGACGTTGTAATTGGAGGTACACGCTACGATCTGCAGTCGAACGGAACGATGGCAAATAGAATCTATGCCTATCCTGATGGCACAATGGGTGCTACCTGGATAAAAGGTGAGGCAGATCCTAACTTTCCTGATCGTGGCACGGGTTACAACTATTATGATGGTGCAGCCTGGGGGCCGGCACCTACACAGCGTATAGATCCTGTACGTACGGGCTGGCCAAGTTATGCGCCTTTTGGTGAAAATGGTGAAATCGTATGC
>JAQVEI010000551.1 GCA_028697695.1 Lentimicrobiaceae bacterium | reverse complement strand
TATTTTTACTTCAGAAGCGGATTTTACCCTGTTGGGCAACAAAAGGGGAAGCACGCGGTTGCTGAAAAAGCCACCTGTCTCTACCGAAATTCCCCTGTTGAGTCATGATAAGGTGAAACGCCGTCTTATTCAACCGGAAAACAATACCTATCTCCGTGATTTGGGGGTACTTAATGCAAGGTTTGAAGTGAGAAACAATATGCAGGATAAGTACAAACAAATCAATAAATATGTTGAAATCATTGATGGTATCCTGAACAATGCGGATTTTAAGGATAAGTTGTCTGTAGTCGACATGGGTTCGGGTAAAGGTTATCTGACTTTCGCGCTTTATGATTATTTGAAGGATATCAAGTCGGAGAATATCCGGGTAACCGGGGTGGAAGTTCGTCCCGATTTGGTGGAGAAATGCAATAAGATAGCTGAAGAGGCCGGTTTTAAAGGGCTGAAATTCACGGAAGGTACCATTGAAAACGCGATCCTTCCGGCATTCAATATGCTGATTGCTCTTCATGCCTGCGATACCGCTACCGATGAAGCCATATACCGCGGCATCAGTGCACGGGCACCCGTCATTGTGTGTGCGCCATGCTGCCATAAACAAATCCGGCGGCAGATGAAGCCCGGCAACATTCTGAAAGATATAACGCGTCATGGAATTTTGGAGGAGCGCCAGGCTGAAATGATTACAGACAGCATTCGTGCACTGATACTGGAAGCCTATGGCTACAAAACCAGCGTGTTTGAGTTTGTTGATATGGGACATACCCCGAAAAACGTACTCATAGCAGGCATCAGTAAAAACGTGCTTGCCCATCCGGATGCCGGAGTACTGAAGCGCGTAAGCCACTTAAAATCATTGTTCGGTATTGAGCAGCATCACCTGGAGAAGCTGCTGGATATTTAATTGCTACTTCAATCAACTAATCAATGCACCCAGGTTTAAAAAGTCCATTTGATGCCCAGGGTGGGATTTATCCTAAAACCCTTGATACCGCCGAAATTATAGCCCGTTTCAATTTCAGAGCCGGCAGAGAAGTTGGGTGTAAAGTTGTACCACAACTGGGGTTCACTCATGAATACAAAACGGGTTTTACTGTAAATTTCGTCCTGAAAAAGCCACATGTCCTCTTTCCAGTAGTCTGCAAAACCGGTAAAGGTCAATTTGTTGTTTAGCATATTCAAATACCACACCAGCGTCAATTGAAAAGAGGCGTTGTGCTTATCGCGGATGTACTTGTACAGCATCTGAAGTGTTATACCGCGGCTGAAGTCCTCATTGTTATAGATGTATTCAACACCGCCCAACCAGGCATCCTCAATCTGATAAGCATGGGGATATTCTCCCGCATGGTATTGTCCGAATCCCCCGTTGTATTCTATATGGGCTGCCAGAGGCGTTTTTCCCAGGTTAAAACTGCGGGCTATTTCGAAATAAGCCAGACTAACCCCTTTCACGTCATTGGCGCCATAATCCATATCCACGAAAAAAAAGGTGCTGCCCCATTTGTCTGGTTTGAACAGCTCAACAGTTGAGGTGAGGTGCTTGCGGTCCTTGCCGAAGTCGTAATGCAGTTGCAGGTTTTGAGCGTACAGCATCGACGTTAACATCAGCAATACAAATGAAAGCCATATCTTTTTCATGTAAGTCCGGGTTGAAATTCAGGTGCAAAAATAATATAACCATCGCTGTTGCTAAACAGCCGGCAGAATTTTTGTGCATTGCTACGCGTTTTGGCGTGGTAATGTGATGATTTATAGCTTTTCCACTTCCTGTTTGTAATCAAATTGCAGATCTTCATGCAATGTAGCCAGGGCTTTTTTAATTTTATTCACCTGGTTTTGATACAGGTTGGCCAAAGAAGTTGTTTGCTGAAAACGTATTCCGGAGGCTTTAAGCGTTTGGCAAAAAAAGAGCAACAGTTCAACTTCGGTGTTTTTTTGACCGGAATACCGTATGTATTTGTTGACGGTTTTTAAAATTTTGCGAATGCTCTTACGAATGTAGAACATGTGGGTGGTGTTGATTTCGGCAAATTGTGCCGCTATAAGTAATTTAACATTTTTAATAAATTCCTCCTCATTTTCTGCATCAAAAATCAGGTAACTCAATAACTCCTTATTTTCTTTACTGTATTTGGCCAGACGCAGGCACAACACTGACAGCTCTTTGGCCGGAAGCAGCGCCAACTCCTTTCTTAAAGTACTGATGGATGCGGGTTTAATCATCTTTTACCGTTTTTTAATGGCTGTAAAAGATATTCCAGCCCATTAAGCTTTATTTCATAAATGGTTTGCAGCAACATGCCCAGCTTGCCTTCAGGAAAACCTTTGCGTTGAAACCACTCAAGATAATGAACGGGTATATCGCACAACAGGCTTCCTTTGTATTTTCCAAAAGGCATGCGCATTTCTACAAGTTGGAGCAGTAGTTGTGAGTCGGGTTCCATTTATGCTGGTGGATTAAGAATGAATTGGTTACAGTTTTTTTTGAATTGCAGTAAGTTGTGAATGACTGATAGGGTCGCATAATTTTATCGCTCTGCAGGAAATCAGTCTTGCTATTCTAATGCGAGAATGAGCGACTCCAGTGGCAATACCTCCATTTTAACTTTACCGCTTCCCTGTTCAACCTTTAAGTCAAATGATTTCTGCTGATACAGGC
>JAQVEI010000550.1 GCA_028697695.1 Lentimicrobiaceae bacterium | reverse complement strand
TTTTCAGGATTGCGGTAAAATTTTGGTAAAAAATCATTGTCTTCAAACTGCTCCAGAATAAGACGGGTCTGATGCCGTGAGGCCAGCCGGGTGGCCAGTGAGGTTTTCCCCGCTCCTATCGTACCTTCAATGGCGATATAATTATAATTCATCACTGTAAAGTATATGCCCTATTAATTTAAACTCATACTGTTGCAGTTAAAATGTGCGGGTGCGGCCGATCTCCGCATCAACCGCCCCCAATTTCTTAACCGCAAGACAATCGTCACATTCGCTCAAAAGCGTAGCAACCTTCTGCTTAAACACAGGATGCACAAAATCCGGTGCAATTTCGTTAAGCGGCTCGAGTACAAATCGTCTTAATTGCATTCGAGGATGTGGAAGCACCAGTGAATTGGTGTTCAGCATCATATGATTAAAGAAGATAATATCAATATCAATGGTTCTGGCCGCGTATTGATTATCGCCACGCTGACGCCCCAGGCTGCCTTCTATCCTGAGGGTTTGCCTGATAAGCGAAGCCGGTGAATGCGTGGTGGTTAGCAATATGGCCTGATTCAGGTATTCCTGCTTATCGGGAGTGTCTCCCCAGGCTTCGGTTTCAAACAAGTGTGATGCTCTTAGCATATTCCCTGCCAGACAGGACAACGCCCTTCTGGCCCTCAGCAAATAATCCTGTCGATCACCCAGATTACTACCCAGTAACAAATAAGCTTCATTTATCATGATGTGCAAAAATAACAAGCTTTAGTTATTAATGCAGCAACTTTTATAAAGTTTTAAAATTCTTTTCAACCGACATAGGTCTATCTGTTTTTAAAAAAAACTATCTTTGAAAAACCATTCCGGACATAATTGGCCTGGACAACATTTACGTACATCTAAATCAATAACAATGAAACAATTTTTCAAATTCATGCTTGCCTCAATGGCCGGCTTTATCCTTACAATCGTTATTATCTCCTTTATTGGTTTTGTGATGTTTGCTTCACTTGTGGCGCTTACCAAAAGTGAAGAAGTGAAGGTAAATCCCAACACAGTATTGATGGTTGATTTTGTGGATGCCGTTCCTGAACGTACCCCCTCCGGCCCTTTTACCTTTACCAGCACAGGAATGTTTAAAACTACCAATACTCCCGGCATATTGGAAACCATTGAATTGATTGAACATGCTGCTGTGGATGATAACATAAGTGGGATTTATATGAATATGAGCAATGTTGCCTCCGGTATGGCAACTGTGGAAGAGATTAGAGAAGCATTGTTGAAGTTTAAAGAATCGGGTAAGTTCATTGTCGCCTATGGAGAAGTTTATTCTCAAAAAGCTTATTATCTGGCTTCGGTCGCTGATAAAATAGCAGTTAACCCCGAAGGTATGATTGATTTTAGGGGAATTAACGGAGAAGTAATGTTTTTGAAAGGGCTGTTTGACAAGCTGGATATAAATGCCCAAATCATCCGGCATGGAAAATACAAAAGTGCAATAGAACCTTTGATCAACGACCGCATGAGTGAAGCCAATAAAGAGCAAACACTCACCTATATCAGCAGCATCTGGAATCATATGGTCAATGGCATTGCGTTGCAAAGAAAAGTTGACAATGCCTCTTTGCAACTGTTTGCTGATTCGTTGTTGATACAAAACGCTGAGGATGCTGTTAGGTATGGCCTGGCTGACACCTTATTGTATAAGGATCAGCTCATCCAGATGATGCGCTCAAGGTTAGGATTGGATGAGAATAAAGAAGTAAGTGTAATAAAGCTAAACCGTTATAAAGAAGCTGCCCCTAAAAAATACAAGTTGTCCAGGGATAAGTTAGCTGTAATATATGCAACCGGTGAGATAAACGGTGGTGAGGGCGATGAATTTTCCATTGGCTCGGAGAGAATTTCACGGTCCATAAGAAAAGCAAGGAAAGACAGCACGGTAAAAGCCATTGTATTCCGCATCAACTCACCCGGGGGTAGTGCACTCGCGTCCGACGTAATATTGCGTGAGATTGAACTTGCACAACAGGTGAAGCCGGTTGTAGTTTCCATGGGCGATTATGCTGCATCGGGTGGTTATTATATTGCTTGTGCTGCCGACACCATATTGGCCAATCCCACTACCTTAACAGGTTCCATAGGTGTATTTGGAGTAATACCTGATATGAGTAAATTTTTTGAGAACAAACTGGGCATCACCTTTGATCGCGTAAAAACCAATAAACATGCTGACTACATGACCATTACCCGTCCGCTGACCGATTATGAAAAAATGGTTATCACCCGAAGCGTGGAAGACATTTATGATACTTTTATTACGCATGTATCCAGGGGTCGTAATATGTCGAAATCAAATGTGGACAGCATTGGACAAGGCAGGGTATGGAGCGGCACAGATGGAATAAATATAGGCTTGGTTGATGAACTGGGAGGTATAAAAAAAGCCATTGCTTTGGCTGCCGGCAAGGCGCAAATCTCTGAATACCGCGTTGTTTCACTGCCCGAGCAAGCAGATCCGCTCACCCAAATTATGAATGAGTTGCAGGGCAAACCAACGGATGACAAACTGAAAAAAGAGCTTGGTATTCTTTACCCTTATCTAAAACAGCTCAAATCACTTTCTCAAATGGAAGGTGTTCAGGCAAGATTACCTTTTATTCTGAATATCAATTAACAGAGG
>JAQVEI010000549.1 GCA_028697695.1 Lentimicrobiaceae bacterium | reverse complement strand
GATCTATAGATATTAAAAGCATTTTAGTTGTGATTCTGATAAACTTTGTACTTTTATCGGAAGTTTTTGTGCATAGCCCGCGCCGGCCTGTTCAGGAAGCCCGGGTGCTGAAATAATAGTTTTATTTAAGCTTACAGCAATGATTGTAACCAGATTGGGGAATCATCATGACATTGATGGAGTGTTGGCACTTCAAGAGAAGTATTTGTACAGCAAGTTGACTGAATCAGAGCGTATGCATGGTTTTGTAACAACGCCTTTTACTGCAGATCAGCTCATTGGAATAATTAAACAAAACGGTTTGTTTGTAGCCAATGACCAAAACCACAATATTGTTGCCTATGCTTTTGCCGGAAGCTGGAAGTATTTCGAGCAATGGGAAATCTTTCGGTTTATGGTGTCCCGTTTCCCTTTGCTGTCGTTTAAGGGAAATGAAATTAGCACTGTGAACAGTTTTCAATATGGTCCCATTTGTATAGATAAGCAATTCAGAGGAAGCGGCCTGCTCAATCTGCTTTTTGAAGAGATGCGGATAGAATTTTTGAAAACATATCCCATTTCCGTTACCTTTATCAACAAGGTAAATATTGTTTCCACTCAAGCTCACGTACGAAAACTGAATTGGCAGATTATGGATGAATTTGAATTCAACCACAAAATTTACCTGGGTTTGGCTTTTGATATGAAATTTTCAGTACTTAAGCCGGTTAAAATCAGCTAATGCCTCGTATATTTTAAGTTCTTACTGCTATGTTTCATCCCCGTTTCCCGAAAGTTGTTCTACTCATATTCATGATGTTGTTGATGATGTCGTATAAGGCCGATCCATCCATTTTGTTAAATGAGCCTCCGGTGGTTAATGATGAAGCAATAAACATTTGGATGACGCAGAAGTTCTCCATGTTCATTCATTGGGGGATATATGCTGTGCCTGCCGGGATGTGGGATGGCAAGCAAATACAGGGTTACAGTGAGCAAATAAAGGGTCATGCCCGTATTTCAACCACAGAATACCGGAAATTGGCCGGTAGGTTTAACCCTGTAAACTGGAATGCTGACTCGGTGGTTTTGCTGGCTAAAGCGGCCGGGATGCGGTCAGTAGTTATCACTGCCAAACACCACGATGGGTTTTGTATGTTCGATTCTGAGTTTACCCGCTTTGATGTGGTGGATGCAACACCCTTTAAAAGAGATGTGATCAAAGAGCTGGCCACCGCCTGTAAGTTGCATGGTTTGAGGTTTGGCGTCTATTTTTCATTGATTGACTGGGATTATGAAGGCGCCACCCCTTTTGTTTCGGTGCGCAATTCGGATACCATTCCTGCACGGCATCATCAATACAATTTAAATCAGGTGGAAGAGCTTTTGACCCGTTATGGAGTTATTTCTGAAATCTGGTTCGACATGGGTGCGCCAACATATGAACAAAGTAAAGAGTTGGCCATGCTGGTAAAATCATTGCAACCGGACTGTATGATAAGTGGTAGAATCTGGAATGATCAAGGTGATTTTGTGGTGATGGGCGATAACCGCAAGCCAGATTTCAGGATGGGAGTTCCCTGGCAAACCCCGGCTTCAATGTTTCCTGAAACCTGGAGCTACCGGAGCTGGCAGCAAAGGCCGGATGTGGGGGCAAAAATTAAATCAAAAATTCACGATCTCATCAGCGTAGTAAGCGCCGGTGGCAACTACCTGCTGAATATTGGCCCACGGGCAGATGGCAGCGTAGTTGATTATGAAAGGCAGGTGTTGGAAGGCATCGGCCATTGGCTAAGCAGCAATGGAGAGGCAATATATAATACTACTAATCTGCCCTTGAGCCCTCCTTCGTGGGGTTTCATCACTGCTAAAGTCGGAAAGCTGTTTTTGCATATCACCAGCTTCCCGCAAAATAATAAACTGGTATTAAATGAGTTGCAGGCAAATTTTACATCAGCCTACCCCCTTAATCAAAAAGAAGTTGCTTTGAAATGTGCATCCAATGGCCGGGGTGTTGAAATCGACCTGTTAAATCTCACTCAGCGAGATGTTAATGCCACCGTGCTTGTGTTGGAATACGATGGTGATTTGAATTTTATGCCTGAGGATATGATTTATGGTGATTCGGATGGCGTACAAAAGCTAGTGTGGGAAAATGCAACCAAATTCCATAGTCTAAGCGGCCACGATTATTATTCTACACGGCCGGTTGTGGTTAAATTAAAATGGGTTTTGCCCCCCGCCGAAAAGGAATTTTATGAAATAAATGCATACAGTGGCAATGCACCCATGGAACGATTTAAATTGTCAGTCAATGGAAAAGAGTATGTATGTGCACCTACGGGCAGTGGTTTGATTGATCTTAGTGTGTATAAGGTGAGGCTGAATAAATTAAATTCTAATGTGGTTGAACTCTCTTTTGAAGATCAGCGTAACCCGCACCATGGATTTGTGCTGGAAGATTTAATCATACGTGTAAAGTAGTTTTTGCTTTCACAGGTCACTTAAAATAGAACTTCAGCAAAAAAGGCAGTTCCTCGTTTTCCGGGTTAGCTTTAATGGCTTCGATTAACTTTTGCCTGAAGAGGGCACTATTGCCCGAAATATTAGCGGAGATGGCATCGGTTAACAGGCGGTTGCGGTTTACAAAGCGTTGCATCATCATGCTGTCAGGTACATTGCGAAACACCGCAG
>JAQVEI010000548.1 GCA_028697695.1 Lentimicrobiaceae bacterium | reverse complement strand
ATTAATCGCGACAGCCTAAATAAACTATCGGTGCGCAGCTACGACTCAGTATATTCCTATTACCGTTCCTCGCCCCAGCGCTTTAAAATCAGCCTCGACTATTATCAGAACAATCTGGATGATTTCCAGAAAATGATTGATGAAGTAATCCTGCGACTAATCCAACAGCGCGACAGTCTGCAACATCATTGAAAATTCGCTTACCGCCGGCTTTAGCCGGTGGTAGAGCGAAATAGCTTGAAGAACAGGCTTTCCCTTACCGCCCGCTTTAGCCGGCGGTTATAGGAAAAGCCGCAATTAAAAGGGGCTTTAGCCCAAAATGAAGGAAATTACACCGTATTTCTGCACTTAAACCACCCCAGACGCCCAATTTCGGCTAAAGCCGGAAGGAGGTAGATTCAGCCATTTTTCACCGGGCTTTAGCCCGGTGAAAATAATTCCTATATAAAGAGGCCGTTCGCTTACCGCCGTCTTTAGCCGGGGTAGTACGAAATAACTTTAACAACAGGCTTTCGCTTACCGCCGGCTTCAGCCGGCGGTAATAAGAACAGCCGGCAAGAAAGTTTTTTGCACCGGCTAAGCCCGGGAAATTACCGGTACGGAAACTTTGGCAGTTATTTTTTAGTGGCCGATGCTGTGACAGATTCCTGATCACCACCTACGACATAGGTAAATTCCCAGTTCATAAAGGTGTTGCTAATCATATTGCCGGTGCCGCTGGTTACGAATCCATTCCCGGTTATATCCTGGGTGGGTATCGAAATTCTTTTACTGGTTACAATGCCATAGGCACTGTGGTTTCTGCCAACATTGGCGAAGTTCTTCAACAGCACCTGAGAGGAGTTGCCAGGATCTCTGCTGATAATCACTGTGTATCCGGCTTTTTCATACCATCCGGTCGATTTTGCTTCCACAAACAGCCATTCACCTATAAATTTATCCCGTGCATCACTGCCATCGGGATCAATATCTTCATCAGGAACACAGGAGATTAAAGGTAAAAATACAGCTAACAGGATAAATAATTTTAAAATTTTTGTTTTCATGGACATTTTGGGAACAGAAGTTTAAACTATACAGGTATTATTTCCAAACAAAAATACGACAATACCTTTCGCTTTCGCGATAAAGGGATAAAAATTTCATTGCAGCTTTATTATCATTGTTTTGTATATTGGCGGTAAAGTTTAACTTTGCTTTTCATAGACACGATTTCCGATGTATACAATTATTGATCTTTTTGAATCATCCGTTGCCCGGTTTGCCGACAATACGTATTTGCACGAAAAACAGGGTGACATCTGGACAGAGACCACCTACCGTGCCACACGGGAGCAGGTAATTACGTTTGCTGCAGGCATGTTGAATCTGGGTTTGGAATATGGCGACCGTGTAGCTTTACTCTCTGAAGGCCGCAATGCCTGGATTATCAGTGAGCTGGGTATGCTCTACACCGGGGCTTGCAGTGTTCCGCTTTCCATCAAATTGTCCACTGCCGAGCTGAAATTCAGAATTGACCATAGCGGAGCAAAAATGATTGTTGTTTCTCATTCGCAGTTTGCCAAAATCAATGAGATAAGGTCTGGCCTGAAGTCGGTGAAACAGGTCATTTTGCTTGACAGGGAGTCGCCACGACAAGATGGTGATCTTTATTTTGATGAGATACTTTTAGAAGGAGAGGGTTTCATGAAAAAAAAGCCCGAAGCTGTATCGGCTGCTATGAAGGCGGTAAATGGTGACACCCTGGCCAACATTACTTATACTTCGGGTACCACAGCCGACCCAAAGGGGGTAATGCTTACCCACTCCAATTACACGGTTAACGTGCAGCAGTCTCTTACCCTCATGGATATACCGCCAACTTACCGCACCCTGGCCATATTGCCATGGGACCACTGCTTCGCGCATACAGCCTGCCTCTATTGTTTTATGGCCAAAGGCGCCTCGGTAGCTTCGGTGCAAACAGGCAAAAGCAGTAATGAAACCCTTAAAAATATTCCGAAAAACATCAACGAGATTAAACCCAATCTCCTGATGACCGTGCCTGCACTTTCGAAAACATTTCGCAAGAGTATTGAGTCAGGCATCGCGAAAAAAGGCAAAGCTGCTGCTGCTTTGTTTAAATTTGGTTTGCGTATAGCCTATGCTTACAACAACCTGGGATACAACCGGGGAAAAGGCTGGCGCATAGTACTCAAGCCGTTTTATCGCTTATTTGATAAAATATTGTTTTCCAAAGTACGCGAAGGCTTTGGCGGTGAACTGGACTTTTTTATTGGTGGAGGAGCATTGCTGGATAGCGAGCTGCAACGCTTCTTTTTGGCCATTGGCATACCGGTTTGTCAGGGTTATGGCCTCTCGGAATCCTCGCCCGTAATCTCATCCAACTCACTTAAAAATATTAAAATAGGCACTTCTGGAAAGTTGGTAAAACCCCTCGACTTAAAAATTTTGGATGATGAAGGTCGCGAACTGCCTAAAGGAGTGAACGGACACATAGTTATTCGCGGCGGTAACGTGATGAAGGGATATTGGCAAAATCCTGTAGCCACGGCCGAAACCATTCAGGATGGCTGGCTTCATACCGGAGACCTGGGTTATATGGATGAAGACGATTACCTGGTAGTAAATGGGAGGGCTAAAAGCTTGCTTATCGCCGGCGATGGAGAGAAGT
>JAQVEI010000547.1 GCA_028697695.1 Lentimicrobiaceae bacterium | reverse complement strand
GAGGGGGTAGCCCTGCCAGTTGGGCGGCATCAGGATTCGTCTTAAGTCGGGATGGCCGGTAAATTGAATGCCGAACATATCATACACTTCCCTTTCGTACCAATTGGCCGATGCCCAGATGCTTACGACACTGGGAATGGAAGGAAAGTCGGACGAAAGCCCGGTTTTAATTCGCAGATCGCGATTGCGTTCGAAAGACTGTAAGTGATAAATGATGTAAAAAGTAAAGTCAGGCGGTGTTCCCCGGGATGTGTATGCACGCATGTCAATGGCCGTAAGGTCGAAGAGCATTGAAAAGGGACTTACCAGTTTAAACTTTAGGTGCTTCAACAACTCATAAACGATTTGTTCTGAAGCAAGAAGCGTCAAGATGCCATCTTTGGTTTGTTCCGTCTTTAGGGCGCCATGGCCAAAGGAAACAACAAGTTCATCCAGTAATTTGTCCTTTTCCATTTCCGGGTATTATTTAATTTCTTCGGGAGGCTTTAGTTGGGTCATCTTTATCCGGTCTGCCCGTTTTAGGTCTCTCATTGATTTTTCTTTTGGTTTAATCACCCCCGTTGGGCCTATTTTCCAGCTTAAGGGTCTTTTTTCGTTTCTTACCTGTTCACTCAACAGCAGCAATCCTTCCATAAACGCATCAGGCCGGGGCGGGCATCCCGGGACATAAACATCCACTGGTAAAAACTTATCCACCCCCTGTACAACGCTATATATATCGTACATTCCTCCTGAATTTGCACAGGAACCCATGGAAATCACCCATTTGGGTTCCATCATTTGGTCGTAAAGCCGCTGAATGACGGGTGCCATTTTCATAAACACCGTACCCGCTATAATCATCAGATCTGCTTCACGGGGTGTTCCACGTATAACTTCGGCGCCAAATCGTGCAATATCGTACCGGCTTGTGAGGCTGGTAGCCATTTCAACATAGCAACATGATAAACCAAAGTTGAAAGGCCATATGGAATTCTTACGTCCCCAGGCAAGCATATCCTGAAGTCTGGTAAAAACTATATTTTCGCGTATCGTTTCTTCAAAGGTATGGTCTGAAGATTGATTACCTCCTTTAAAGAAAAGTGATTGTCTGTTCATGTTGTCCCTTTCCTTTTTTTGGCTGCTTTAAGAATTTTCTTACCCGAAGTTTCGAAATCAAGTGCACCAATGCTGATTTCGTAAAATAAAAGTGCAATCAGAATACCGATAAAGACGGCAGCGGCTACAAACCCCACCCAGCCTGCTTCACGAAATGCCATGGCATAGGAATACAGAAATACTGCTTCGATATCAAACAGCACAAAAAACATGGCAATAAGGTAAAATTTTGAGGGGAAGCGAAGTCTGGCACTGCCGGTGGGCTTTATTCCGGATTCATAGGGCTGATTTCTTATACGTCCAGAGCTTTTTTCGCCCAAAAACCAGGACAAACCCAACATACCCGCCACAATAATTAGAGCCAATATTGTGTAGATGATGAAGGGCGTATAATTTATGCTAAGGTTTATCATGCAGCGCTTTTTTAAACCATAGGTGTCGGTTTAACAAATCGTATCGGGCTAATGTTTGATTTGGCTATAAAGTTAAAACAAATAACAACATAAAAAAAATACAATCCTGGCTATGAAGCCAACTACACAATATTGACTTAAACCAGGCAGCAACTAAATAATATACAATACTTTATCTGATAATTATCCACGCTATACCCTATGTTAAAAAAGAGGTCGGTAAGCAAAAAAACTCTTCTGTTAAAAAGTAATAAAATTTTGTTGCCTTGCCTGTTTTAAGATTTATTCCGTTTTTAACCTATCTTAGTCTTTATTAGCATAACGACCACCCGCACGCTTGCATATTGTAACACAAAATGTGCTGATTTAAACGGTTGAATGATAAATTCAAACAGGCAAGGAGATGGTTCTTTTGAATACTCACATCTAAAGGTGACATTTTTTCAATATTAGATCATAAAGCAGGATAAGATTTAACTCTGTTAAGATGAAAGCAGGTCACATTCCATGTATATTTGCCAATTATAACAGTTCACTTAATTGAGAAAACCTTCGCATAGTTAAGCCTACTTATTTTTATGAAGCGACTATTTTCACACCTGCTTTTCAAAGTCTTTCTGGCCATAGTATTTGGAATTGTATTTGGTCTTTATTTACCTGAATCCTTAAACAGAATATTCACCACCTTCAATGCTTTTTTTGGCGAATTTTTAAATTTTGCTATTCCACTGATTATCATGGGTTTAATAATGCCAGCCATAGCTGAATTGGGGAAAGGCGCTGGAAAATTGCTTTTATTAACCGCTGGCATAGCTTATGGTTCCACGCTTTTCTCCGGCTTTATGACCTATTTGGCGGGTTCAGCTATATTTCCCGGATTGCTGGAAACGCACATTCATACCCATGCTCAGGTAGCCGACACGGCAAAAGAATTAACACCTTATTTTTCCATAGCCATTCCGCCGGTTATTGATGTTATGTCGGCCCTGGTGCTCGCCTTCATTGTTGGTCTTGGCTTGTCGTTCATGGAAAAATCCTCCCTTAAAATGGTGGTTAAAGATTTTCAGGTTATCATAATGCAGTTAATTGAAAAGGTAATTGTTCCACTGCTTCCGTTGTTTATATTAGGAATCTTCACGGGCATGGCCTATAGCGGTAAAGTTT
>JAQVEI010000546.1 GCA_028697695.1 Lentimicrobiaceae bacterium | reverse complement strand
AAGCAGTTAGCAAAACCGTTATTACTGTGGTTTACGAAATGGATTAATTTCCAAATTGGATTACACACACATCAAAGCAGGTCATTGGCCAGATTGGCCAGTTCAGAACGTTCACCCTTTTCAAGACGCACATGGGCATATATATCATGATGCTTTACCTTATCGATCAGGTACGACATTCCATTACTTTGAGCATCCAGGTAAGGGGTATCAATTTGATAAATGTCGCCCGTAAGCACAATCTTGGTGCCTTGCCCGGCCCGGGTGATGATGGTCTTCACCTCGTGAGGGGTCAGATTTTGAGCTTCATCAATAATAAAACAAACATTTGAAATACTGCGCCCCCGAATGTACGCCAGGGGCTGTATCACCAGCTTTTCACTTTCCAAAGCGTCGGTAATACTCTTAAACTCCTTGTCTTTGTCTCCAAACTGGCTTTGGATAAACTTAAGGTTATCATACAGCGGCTCCATGTATGGGTTTATCTTGGATTTGATGTCTCCGGGAAGGTAACCGATATCCTTGTTGCTCAATGGTACAATAGGTCTGGCGAGGAATATCTGTTTAAAATTCCGTTTTTGCTCCAGAGCCGCGGCCAGGGCGAGCAAAGTTTTACCGGTACCTGCCACCCCCTGAAGCGTAACCAGTTTCACATCGGGGTTTAAAATGGCATGCATGGCAAAAACCTGCTCTGCATTTTTTGGTGTAATGCGGTAGGCAGACTTCTTCTCAATACGTTCAATGCGCCCGCTCCGGGCATTGTAGCAGGCAAGTGCCGATGTATTGGTGTTGCGAAGTATATAGTAATGATTGGGGATGGCCGTTTTAAGGCCCAGATCACGTAAAGTGCAGTAGCCCTGTTGATAAAGCTTATCTATCGTCTGACTGCTGAGTTCATTCAGGGTGGAGATGCCGGTGTACAAGCCTTCCACATCCTTTATTTTGCCGGTAAGGAAATCTTCGGCTGTTAAATCGAGTGACTTGGCCTTTAACCTAAGGTTGATATCTTTGCTTACCAGCACCACCTTTCGATGGGGAAACTCTTTTACCAACGACAAAGCCGCGTTCAATATGCGGTGGTCGGGTTTGTTGTCGTCAAAGATTAAGCGTGCATCCCGCTCGCTCTGCTCATTCATCACAACTTTAAAATGGCCTCCCCTGCTTTTCACCAAGGGAATCCAGTCGGTTAGCGTGGCATTGTGTGAGAGTGAATCGAGTATGCGGATAAATTCGCGGGCCTCAAAGTTCTTGTTGTCGTTGCCTTTTTTGAAATTATCCAGCTCTTCCAGAACCGTTATGGGAATGGCCACATCATTGTCATCGAAACTATTGATGGAATTGTGATTGTACAATATGACTGATGTATCGAGCACGAAAATCTTTTTTACTGACGTTTTCTTTTTCCGCGTAGCTGTTGACTTTTTTTCTTTTGCCGGCTCCGGCAAAGGTTTGTTTTTCACCACCGGGGCGGTAAACTCAAACAGTGCTTCCGGAGCAAGGTCGGGGGGTGCCGTGTAAGCAACAGGCTTACCGTTTTGTGCAAATTTTGTGGAAAGTACATCAGTTACAGCTATGGGCAAAACGTCAGATACCTGTTGTTTGAGAGACTTAGCGGAAGTGGTTTTGGCAGCGGCTTTAACGGGTTTAACCGCTTTAACCACTCGTGTTTTGCCGGTTTTGCTGCCGGATGCTGAATTTTGGATCGAATCTTCCCGGGTTTTTTTAGCCATGGCAGAGTTGTTTAGGTAGTTTATTCATCACATTGCTGTGGAGTTTTCACCAATTTTGCGGTGTCGTATCCTTCTGCTTTCAATGTTTCAATCAGTTGGCGATAAAGTTCATCATCCATGCTGCGTTTTCGGTTCAATATCCACAAGTAATCTTTTTTGGGTGCCGATACCACCGCCCATTGGTAGTCATCGTCAAGCATTACAATCCAGTAGTTGCCCTTAAAAGGCCAGAAAAACTGCACCTTAAGCTTGGTATTGTTGCTGCCTTCAACTGCGAAGGCTTTGCCGGAAACTGACGACCAACTGCCCTGTTCGCTGTGCTTGCGGCAGCGGTTGACAACCTTAACATAACCGGCAGGCATGAGAGTGTATTCGGCTGATGTACAGTGACATCCTTTTTGAAACCGCATAGGAAAAGAGGCAATCTCATACCATACACCGGCATATTTATTCAAATCGGTATGGCCAACGGCGGTGGGCGATTTATCCATGGTTTTGCATCCAAACAAAAACATAACAGCCAAAAATATGAGGTGTGCTTTCTTCATGTAAGTTATATTTGGTAAATATAAGCAAACAAATCCCAAAATCCGGGCCACACCTCAAATATTAAGTAACAATTTAAAACAGGCGCAGCAGTCTGGCCTTGTGCATGTTAGCTGTCTTATTAACAATGGTGCTTTCGGCTTCGCTCAAGCACCGGAGTGGAAATCACCGGCATTCCCGGCCGGTGCTTTCGACTACGCTGCTTTCGACTGCCTTCCCGGTGCTTTCGGCTGCCTTCCCGGTGGTTTCGGCTCCGGTGCTTGAGCGCAGCCGAAAGCAGCGTAGCCGAAAACACCGGGAAGCTTAAATCATCTTTGCAGGGTCAACCCATTGGTCGAATTGTTCGTTAGTTAGCAGTTCCAGTGCCAAAGCTGCTTCGCGCAATGTGGTACCTTCGGC
>JAQVEI010000027.1 GCA_028697695.1 Lentimicrobiaceae bacterium | reverse complement strand
GCGATGAATATGAAGATACCACCAAAAATATTGAAAAAAGAGGAAATGTAGTGTCACAAACTTAAATGACGCCTGTTATTGCGTTATATATTAAAGAGTTAAAAAAAATAACTGTCAAACTCGGGATGTATTATACGGGTATGGATCCATACACTCAAAAATCCGTGTATGTAGCCAAAGCCAAAGAAGATAAAATCAATCAGCAGCGTTTCTTTTTCTGGTACAAACCTCAAAACCGGGCCTGGCTTACCCGTAGCTTAAATAAAATGGGAAGAGCGGATTTAATGCCCCGATTGTTCAAGAAACCGGATAAATAATTAAAAAAGAGAGAAATATGCTGTTGTTATAACCTAAAAACAGCAACACAACTTACCATTTTAACTGTGCCAACTTCTCGTTTACTTCATGCATATCGGGTTCCTCACCAAAAAGCAAATCCGGTTCAAGGTAAAATAGGCTATGCTCTTTTTTGAATCTTTCCTCACCTCCACCCGTAATATTCAGCATAATCAAAGCATCTTTCTGAATCCGGCCCAGTTTTATCTCATTGATTAATGAAGCAGTTGCAATGGCAGAGGCAGAATAAATATCAATGCCTTCTTTTTTAAAGAACAGCTCTTTGGCTTCCCGGGCTTCAAGGTTGGTCGCCTTCAGCACGTCACCCCCGGTATCTGTAAGTGCGTCAAAGAGGCCGCCAATAATCGGATAAGGGGGTTTGCGGTTCGAAAGAACTTTGGCTTCAATTTCTGTGACGTGTTGGCGGGCCAGGTCACTATCATAGGAGAGCATTTCCCGGGAATGTGATTTCCAGGCGTTGTAGATAGGCAGAAAAGGGCTGTTTTGGGCAACCATAAGCCGCATCTTATTGGTTCCATACCGTCCGTCTTCAATAAGGCGCAGGTTGGCCTCCCAGGCTGCTATGGCTCCTGTACCACTGCCAATAGCCTGAAAATAAAAATCAGGTATACGTCCAATGGTAGTTACAGCCGAAAGGGTGGTGGTACCCATACCGTCACGACGTGCAACATTTTTAGCTCCTCCTTCAGCTATATATCCATTGCATGAAGCAATAAGGTTTGATAAATGAATGGCATCAAAATAATCGGTATTGAAAGCGGTAACCGCCAGCTTTACACAATCATTCAGGGGTTGGTCAAACCAAAGTGCATCTATGTAATCATGAGGCACACACAGCAATAACGGAATTTTATTGTCAGAGCATACTTTGGCAAAAGCTCTGGCTGTATTTCCGGCAGAGGCAACTACCAGCACTTTATCTTCATCGGATTTCATGCGGGCACAAACCGAATAGGCTTCTGTTTCTTTAAACGAACAGGTGCTCATGCGGCCATTTCGTTCAGGCCAGTATCCGCTATAAGTTATCCAAAGGTTCGAGAGACCTAAGGCCTGAGCAAGACCGGTGCTTTTATAGGTTACCGGTGCCGATGAGCCTTTTAAAATGCGTTTTATGGGTAACCATTTGGCATAGGTATATAAACCATAGCCGGCATCCAATAGATTTAACTGTTTATCATCGTAAATGGTCCGGATAAGCGCAGGAATATTTTCACCCGGAGCATCCAAAGTCCAACCATCGTCGTTGAAAATGGCACTGGTGGCCTGTGATTGTAAACGATAACGGGTTGGTGTAAAATCAATAGGCATAATTCATACATTTTAATTGGGCAAATGTACGCATTGTGAATGTAATGTGTAAATCTTTACAGGGATTTATGAGCCTGCGAAGATTTAACGGCCACTTTAAAGATTAAAAATCAGGGATTATTTGATTAATTTTGTCAAAAATTGTTGGTATGATAAAATTTGAGCTTCAAGGGCACGATTTCATCCAATTGAATCAACTGCTGAAGCTGCTTAACCTGGTGGAAAGTGGGGGAGAGGCCAATCAACTCATCGTGGCAGGCGAAGCCCGGGTAAACGGGGTCAAGGAGTTTCAAAAGCGGCGTAAACTTTATCCGGGCGATAAAGTAAGTGTGGGCGGACAGGAAATTGGAATTTTTTCATCTTAGAAACCAGTTACATATGGCAGTAATTGAATGCAGTTTGCTTATTTGCTATTTGCCATGTGTAATTCCAGATCAATCATAATATCCTCCAGATTTTTCACTTTATTCTTCTCTATACTAAACGCAAGTAATATTTCAGGCTGAGCTTGAAGCGTATTCAGGAATTCCTGTGTTCTATTTAGTTGAGGGCTGCACATAATAAGCATGAGATAATCAGCATGTTTAAAAGTTGGAACCATGGGTTTGGCGGCATGAGTGTTTCCCATTAAATAATAATTTACCCGTAGATTGGCATCCTTAAACGTAAAAATAGGATAATGCATATAAAGGCCTGAACGGGCAATAAAAATCGGTAAATCGTCCTTTTTTTTTAATTTAAACCCAAACAGATTATTTATTAAAAAGGCCAAACGATAATCTTTTATCTGGGCTGCAATTCCTATAATATTCAGATCAGGGAATATACCTGGTTCTACGGGTAATTTTTTTTTTGCCATTATGCAAAAATAATAAAACCGCGAAGCATTTGGAACTATTGTTTTTCGGTAAGAGATGAGTTGTTTAAGTCGAAAAGTTTAATTGCATTCATGGCAGCCTGTTGTTCGGCACCTTTAATGGAAAAGTCGCGGCCAGAGCCGGAAGGCTCCCCATCAATTAAAATTTCAACAATATATTGTTTTTTATAGCCTGTTCCAACCTCCTGAATCACATTAAATTCAACCGGTTTCTTTTCCTTTTGTGCCCACTCAATGATTTTACTCTTGTGATTTATATCCGTATTTATGAGTACATTCAGGTCAAAATGGTTTTTAATAATTCGGTTAATCAATACTTTTCGGGTGAAACGGTATCCTTTGTCCAGATATATGGCACCGATAAGGGCTTCCAGGGCATCGCCCTTAATAGAGCGGAATACACTGTTGTTGTTTTGTGCATGAATAATAAGCTGATCGATACCCAGTCGAAACGATAGCTTATTAAGTTGTGCCCGGCTAACGATTCGGGAACGCATTTCGGTTAAAAAGCCTTCATCTTTGTAGGGGAACATCCTGAAAAGGTAATCGGCAACCACGGTGCTAAGTACGGTATCGCCGAGAAATTCAAGCCTTTCATTGCTCACCCTTATGCCATTGATAATTTCGTCGCTTTGCGATTTATGCAAAAAAGCGAGTTTATACAAAAAAATATTTCCGGGATAAAACCCAAAAATATTTTTTATAGCTTCATAAAAATGTTTGTCACCCGAAAGGTAAAACCGAAGTGGTTTTATTTTGAATGGAGACACAATTTAATCCGTATATTTCTTGAATAAGATGGAGGCATTGTGTCCACCAAATCCAAAAGTATTGCTCAACGCGAGCCGGATATCACGTTTTCGGGCTTGCCCAAAAGTAAAGTCCAGTGAATTGTCAATCTCCGGATCATCGGTAAAATGATTGATGGTGGGTGGAATAATGCCGTTTTGGAGGGCCAGAATGGTAGCAATGCCTTCTATTGCCCCGGCAGCACCCAGCAAATGGCCGGTCATTGATTTGGTACTGTTGATGCTGATTTTTGGTGCATGTTCACCAAAAAGCGCTTTGATGGCTTTTACTTCAGCCACGTCACCCAATGGGGTAGAGGTACCATGGGTATTGATATGCTCAATATCCTCAGTCTGGACTCCAGCCTCTTGTATGGCAATTTTCATGGCCCTACGGGCACCGTCACCATCAGGATGAGGGCCGGTCATATGGTAAGCATCGGCAGTAAGTCCGGCACCAATTACTTCGGCAAAGATAACAGCACCGCGTGCTTTGGCATGTTCCAGTTCTTCAAGTATCAAGGCACCTGCACCTTCACCAATGACAAATCCATCACGGTCTTTATCAAAGGGGCGTGAACCTGTTGCCGGGTCATCGTTGCGTGTGGAAATGGCGTGCATAGCATTAAATCCTCCAACACCTGCAGCATTCACCGCCGCTTCCGAACCTCCGCAAACAAATAAATCGGCTTTGCCCCAACGGATGTAATTGAAAGCATCAATGATTGCATTGGCTGATGAGGCACAGGCCGAAACAGTGGCAAAATTGGGACCTTTAAAGCCATATTTTATGGAAATATGGCCGGCGGTAATGTCGGCAATCATTTTTGGAATAAAAAAAGGATTGAAACGTGGTGTTCCATCCCCTTTATAATAATCTCCGACTTCTTCCTGAAACGTTACCAGGCCGCCAATTCCTGAGGCCCAGATTACACCTGCGCGCTCCAGATCAATGGTGGCAAGATCAAGCCCGGCATGGGTAACTGCTTCATCAGCACTTATCAGGCCATATTGCGCATAAGGATCATACTTCCTTACTTCTTTGCGATCGAAAAAGGCGAGTGGATTATAATCCTTAATTTCACAGGCAAACCGCGTTTTGAACTTACTGGCATCAAAACGTGTAATGGGGCCGGCGCCGCTTACCCCATTAATCAATCCTTCCCAATATGCAGGTATAGAATTTCCTATTGGAGTAAGCGCGCCGAGGCCGGTTACAACAACTCGTCTTACATTCATTCAGAAAGAAGATTTATTTGGTGTTGTTGGTAATGTATGCTACTGCATCACTTACGGTACCGATCTTCTCAGCCTGATCGTCAGGAATAGCGATGTTAAACTCTTTTTCAAATTCCATGATGAGTTCAACGGTATCCAGAGAATCTGCACCTAAATCATTGGTGAAGCTGGCTTCGGGTGTAACCTCATTTTCATCAACACCAAGCTTATCTACTATGATAGCTTTTACTCTTGTTGCAATGTCTGACATTTTTTCTCTTTTTTTAGGTTTGAGGCTGCAAAGAAACAAATTATTCAAATACCAAACAAAACTTTATAGGCATAACTGTTTTTTTATTATTGATAAATAGCTTATTATCAAATACATGAATAAAAGCTGATAAGTATATACCTTCCTGAATCCACTTCCTAAAATATTGATAAACAGCTAAGTACGTTCATAGGGGTGTTTGAGATTAAATTTGGATTAAAAATGCATTCCCGGATTATATTTTCTTTGATCTTATTCGTTTGGGAATGACGTTAATGTAGGGTATAATAGAAAAAGTTTGAGCTTATGCAAAAAAAAAGAGCCACCGAAAAATCCGTGGCTCTTATAAAAAACAGTTAAAATTAAGTTTTACAGCTTCAGGGCTACGCCTACATTGAACCATGCGATACCATAACCAATTTCTGCCATAACGGCAAATGAATCGGTGAAATAGTATCTGCCGCCGGCATACCAGCTCCAAATTACACCACTGCTTGAAGCATTGTAATTATACAAAGGATCGACATTGCCGGTTTCTTTCGCGCTTACCACATTAAATCCAAGCATAATGCCGGTGTAGGTGTCAAGATTTTCAACCAGGGGATAGTGGAATGTTCCACGTGCACCAAGGATAAAGCTCGAATATTTATAACCCCAGTCGTTTCCAAAATAGGAATATTCCCATTTTGAAGCAGTATAGCCAAGATATCCACCTACGCCGATGGAACCAACATCGAGAATATCATCTGCAACGCCAACTTCGAAAGAGGCAGAAACTGGTGGTATGGTAGTGGAATAGCCAGTACCACTGTAGAGTGTACTCCCGAAACCAATGCCGAGGTTAAGTACTTTTTCGCCCTTGGTTAACATGTTGTCCTGGGCCGAAAGGTTAAATGCCAGAAAGGCAGCAAAAACAGTAATAATTACTTTTTTCATTTTGTTTGTGTTTTGGTTAATTAAAATTGGGTTGTTTGGGTTTATAATTGATGGGTTTTTAAAATAAATACCAGGTCTATTTGATTGCATGAATATGACAAACAGAAACTCATTTGCATTCAGCATAACAAAATTAAGGCGGTTTTGTAAGATATCAATACCTAAAAATAGGTATTTTTTTTAAATTTTTTTTAGAATTATCGTGCGGAATATAGGCGTTATACCAGATTAAAGCATCCATATGGCTGGTAATGAACTACATATATATATAACATGTTTAGATAGCATATCCGTTGGGTATTTTTGTAAAAAACCTCGAATTAACAAATAAATAACATTTGAAAATGATAAAAACGGATAGATTTTGATTTAACGCACCACGCTAACTGCGACCGCGTTTAACCCTTTGGGTGATTTTTCGGTTTTAAAGTTTACCTTATTATTCTCCACAACAGGTTCTGTAAGTTCGTTTATATGGAAAAATATACTCTCGCCGGAGATAAGATCTTTAATAAATCCAAAGCCTTTTGATTGATTAAAGAAAGTAACAATACCGGTTCTTAGCTCTTCAGAAACTGTTTCTTCCTTTTTGGGTACGCCTATTTCTATGTCTTCTGCTTTAATTTCGTCTTTTTTCTGGCTTGGATCGGGGGGGGTATCGGTAATACGGCCATATTCATCCACATAAGCAATCATATCTTCAAGGCTGTTGCCATCTACTGAGTTTGCAGCTCTTTCAAGCTTCTTAGCAGCTTTATCTTTTTTCTTTTTTAGTTTTTTCTTCTCGTTTTCGTGCTTATTCCATGATTGTTGTGACTTGGCCATAATTAATTTTAAAAGATTTGCAATTTAGATGTGAGTAAACTATTGCAAAGATACGCATTATTTCTCATTGAAATTCAATAACCTACAAAGGCACATCATTTTTTGATGTGCCTTTGTAGGTTAAATTCCGATGTTTGGGGGATTTATTCAACAGCTTTAAATTTTGCCAATGGGGCCATGCGTGCTTTATTTAAGTTAAGTTCATTGTTGTAAATGGTATAATTGTCGGCATCTTGTAATATTTTAAACAATGCCTGCTCTATGCTTAGATCCGGACAAGCCATCATGGTAGAGGCTACTTTCGAAAAGGTAATCCTGCTGCCTTCCTTTAGTTCATAATCTCCAAAGTAATAGTTGCATCCACCAAAGCCGTTTACCTTATTTTCCCCGCTTTTAAATTCAATATAGATAGACTCTTCCTGGTTTTCGTCTTTAATGGGCATGCCATTTATTTCCGTCAATTTCCAACGCTTATCTGTTAAGGCTGTGTCCTTTATTTGTGAAAGCTGTTTTTTGAGTTCATACTTATCTGCTAAATCTCCGGTAACAGGTTTACCATGCATGTCGAGCTGAAGCACATAATTTTCACCAACCAAAAATTTAGACGGACGATCATTTACACCATTCAATGTGATAATGTTGCCCAAATTGTTCCATTCAAATTTTCCTTCAGTAGTGAAGCTTATAGCAGATTTGCCCAAATACCGGGTAACTAACTGGTAGCTGAGATCCGCATGTAAGGTGAGCGTAGTCACAATGCCTTCGCAATCGGCACATGGAAGAGTACCCATATAAGTACCGGGCCAGTCAAGTGAGTTAGCACTATTGCCTTCAACAAATAATGGGATATCAGGTGTTTGGGTAGTCTTGCTTGTTTTACAGGAATCCAAAGTTACGATAACTGTTAGGGCCAGGGTGAGATAAATTAAATGTTTCATACAATTATTATTTGATTGGTTTATGATGATATCTCAATCTATGAACAAAAAACGTGCAAGAGTTTAACGATACCTGAAAATTAAGATAAGATAATTGGAATGATGGTAATTTGACAGAACTTCTGCAATGAATCGGGGTTCATATCGTTAATAAACTAAACTTCAGTTCCCTTTACCAAATTCTTTTTGCTAAATGAGCCTCAATTCACGCTTTTGGACAGGTAGAAAAGTACTGCTCTGGGTGATTGTAATACCGGTGGCTTTATTGATTCTTTTTGCTGTTGCTGCAGGCATGCTTTACGGTGAGCGGATTAAGCAACTCGTGGTAGATGAATTAAACACCCATTTGTTGGTTAAAGTGGATGTGGCCGAAATAGATTTCACCGTGTTGCGTAGTTTTCCCAATACCTCCGTGGAACTTCGCAATGTGTCCACGCGTATGAACCATGATGATATGCCCGAATTACTACATGCCCGGAGTATTTCACTGCGCTTTGGAATCTTTAGTTTGTTTACCGGTAACTACAATATCCAAAAAATTGTAATTGATGAAGCCGCCATAAGCATGTTTATCAATCTAAATGGAGAGGATAATTTCCATATATGGAAACCTTCTGAAGGGAGTAATTCAGAAACGGTAAACTTTGATATCAGGGAGGTGCTTTTCAAAAATGTTAAAATTTATTACCGCGATTTACAATCTGCTTTTGATTTAAGTGTAAGCCTTCCCGATTTTAATTTAAATGCATCTAAACGGGGCGGTAATTATCAACTGGCCTTAAACGGCGACATTATTACTGAGCGCATACGCTTAAAACAAAAGGACTATGGATTCCCAAAAGAAATTGCATTAAAACTAAAGGTGCGGACTGATGATCTGAACAGGAAAATTACTTTTGATAAATCAACTGTTGCCTTTCCGGGAATAAATGTGCGGGTTGAGGGGGTAGTAGGATATGCCACTGTTCCCTATACTGTAAACTTAAAAATGTCGGCCGGGGAAGCAGATTTAAGTAAGGTATTGGCTAATTTGCCGGATGAGTTTGCAGCTCCTTTTTCAGCATATGAAATTTCGGGTCTTCTGGATGTAAATCTGAATTTGGATGGTAGATTTGGGAAAGATCAATTGCCACTCATCGCTTCTGATTTTAAATTGAGTAAAGGAAGTTTGTTTCATAAAAACAGCAAGGCCCGTGTGCATGGAGTAAAGGCACGAGGCACCTTTACCGCTCTTAGTCATCAAAAAGAACAATTGGTTATAGAGCATGTAGAAGGGATGACTCAGAGCGGCAACTTTAAAGGGAAACTGATAATTGCCGGTTTTAAGCAGCCATTGCTTGATCTGAGTCTTAACGCCAGACTTAATCTTTCGGAAATAGCCGGATTTATTCCAAATAATCGTTTTGAAGATGTGCAAGGGCATTTGACAGCGGATGTTGTTTTTAAGGGAACGCCATCCAATAAAGAGATAACCGGTTTGACCCGGGGAAGTATTGTACTCGAAAATACATCATTTAAATCCGAACACGGTAAGCAATCGGTTAATGCGTTGAATGCCAGGCTGGAACTTGGGGAAGGTTATGTATATGTTGACAATCTTAGCTTGAAAACCGGCAATACCGATCTTAAACTAAAAGGACGTTTTCAAAATTTGATGGAGCAGTTTTTCTTTAATGACAAACCCCTGTATTTTGATGCTGAGCTTGTTTTCTCCAACCTGGATGTGGAAGATCTTCTGGCTTTCGCTGCGTCAGAGAAATCAGGCGGGGGAACAAGCATGCAATTGTTCGAACCTGCATTAAGTTTCGATGCGGATGTTCGAATTGGCAAATTGAAATACCGAAAATTTTCAGCATCAGAAGCATCCGGCAAACTCAATCTGGAAAATCAGGTTTTAAAAGCCCGTGAATTGTATTTTAAAGCTATAGACGGCACCATTAAAGGAAATGGTTTGTTGAATATGCGCTATCAGGATAAGACTGCTGTGCTGTGTGAGGCTGATTTTCGAAATATTGACATACAGCGGTTGTTTTATGAATTCAATAACTTCGGACAAAGCAGTTTAAAGAGCACACACCTGAAAGGCAGGGGAGATGTACAGGTAAACTTCAGCTCTTTGCTTAACTCCTCTTTTGATGTTAACCCCGGTTCGGTAAACGCCCTGGCCGATATTGAAATCAGAAATGGCGAGCTGATTAATTTTGAACCTATGCAGGAATTGTCAAGGTTTTTGGATGCAGCCGAACTAAGGAATGTTAAATTTTCAACACTCAAAAACCGGATAGAAGTGGTTCGCGAACGTGTAATTATTCCCGAAATGGATGTAAAATCGTCGGTAATGAACCTGAAAGGTTATGGTGCCCATACCTTTGGCAATGAGATAGATTATCATCTTAATGTGCTGTTGTCTGAACTTGTCCGTAAAAAATCGCGCCGGCAGGCACCCGAACAAGCCATACAAAGAGATGAAGCAGGCAATACCCGGCTTTTCCTGCATCTGCTTGGAACGGTAGATAAGCCCGAATTCAGGTATGACTCACAGGCAGTTGTAAAGAAAATAACTGATGACTTTAAAAATCAAAAACAAGAGCTCAGAAACGTTTTGCGGGAAGAATTCGGTAAAAGAAAAAACGCACCGCCTCCTCAACCTGCAAAAGGTGTAAAGTTTGATATTGAATGGGATGAAGATAAATAGATGTTAATAAAAAAGATGTTTGCAACAACATCCGGCTGAGTTTTGCGCTATTTTGATAAATAAACGATATTTGCAGGTTAAACCATTTACAATGAACAAACCCAGGTTATCCCCCAGAAGGGCAGCCAACATATATGAACAGAAGAAGACCTGGAAACGGTGGTTGTTTTTAATGGCATTGATTATTGTAAGTATTTCACTTTGGTACACCAATCTTCTGGTTCAGAATATTGCCCGGGACGAACGAAAGAAAATTACCACCTGGGCCAATGCCATTCAACAAAGGGTTAATCTGGTAAATTATACCGATGATTTCTTCGATCAGATTAGGGTTGAAGAGCGCAAACGGGTGGAGATACTGGCCGAGGCTACTGAAAAAATGGTGGAAGCCGGTGATGACGAGAATATATTGTTTTATCTGAGCATTATTTCAAACAATACCTCCATTCCTGTTATCCTGGCCGACCCGGATGGCAAAATAAAAGAAGCCCGCAACGTGGATTTTAATCCCGATTCGGTGAAAAGATTCACCCCGGAGCTGCTAAGGGAATTTTCAGAGTATCCTCCATTAAAATTAGATTATTACTCGGGAAATCTGGTCTATTTCTATTATAAGGATTCCAGGCTCTTCAGCGAACTCAAGGTAGTGCTTGATGATTTGGTGGAATCTTTTTTTATGGAAGTGGTAAACAATTCAGCCTCGGTACCCGTAATCATTACCGACAGTAGCCGCCAAAACCTTATTGCCTGGGGGCAGATTGATACCATCAGGCTAAATGAATCCGGTTATGTTCAGCAGCTGGTTAGCGAGATGTCGCAATACAATGAGCCTATTGAGATAGAGATTGCAGATCAAAAGCGGTATATTTATTATCAGAATTCCTTTCTGCTTACTCAGTTGCGCTATTTCCCGTATATTCAACTGGCCATCATTGGTATTTTTCTGTTGGTAAGCTATTTGTTATTCTCCATTGCCCGCCGCTCCGAACAAAACCAGGTATGGGTGGGCCTGGCCAAGGAAACTGCTCATCAGTTGGGTACACCACTCTCCTCAATGATGGCCTGGGTGGAATATCTCAAGACTAAAGATGTGGGTGAAAATACCATTGAGGAACTTGAAAAGGATGTAAATCGATTGAATACAGTAGCCGAACGTTTCAGTAAAATAGGTTCCATGGCCAATCTGAAGGCCGAA
>JAQVEI010000545.1 GCA_028697695.1 Lentimicrobiaceae bacterium | reverse complement strand
CATCAGACTGTAAATCTTTGACCTGCTATAAGTTTTTACCACCCTCCAGCCCATAAAAATCAACACGCTTGAAATTGCCACCAGACTCCAGGCTTGTCCAATGAGGGGTATAAGTATGTATGCTGCAAATACCGGTCCTGCCACGCTGCCCAGGGTGTTCCAAAACAAAACATGACCCACGCT
This sequence comes from Lentimicrobiaceae bacterium, assembly GCA_028697695.1. Lineage (GTDB taxonomy): Bacteria > Bacteroidota > Bacteroidia > Bacteroidales > Lentimicrobiaceae > Lentimicrobium. The sequence goes on along the minus strand of JAQVEI010000545.1, from coordinate 2,501 downwards.
TTGCCCGATGCGTTTTCTGGATTGATTGTATAAAGTGCAGATCAAAGGAAATGCATAGCCGGATAAAAGGGTTACCGGAAAAACTATCAGTAACGATGCAATGAGCGGCAATACTATGATTCTCGAAAAATAAGCTGTGCTACCGGAAGCAATTGGAAAAATGATCATCTGTGGCAGACGCATGACGATGATTAGCCCGGCAAGTGTAGTCAGAGCTGTAAATATCAGTACCCTGAATAAACTGCGGGAGCCGGCGGTCCGGGTGCTGAAAGTGCGGGTAAAAATTGTGCTGCCTGCAAACAATCCCATTACGACAACCGAGGCAATCAAAGCAAATGAGTAGCTGGTGTTGGTAAAGTATATTTTAAAAATTCTAATCCACAATACTTGTAAGGCCATTACCGAAAATCCAAAAACGAAGGTAGCTGATAACAGTAAAGCAGGATGTAAGGTGTTGTTTTTGAGGGTAATGTTTAGTGACGGTTGCATTGCTGAATCATCGTCCGGGCTTGCACCCTGTTCTTTAAGGCCAGGCAAGACGAATGCTGTTAAAAGATTGATTGATGCAGCAATGATAAATGTTAACTGCTGCCCTAACATCCCCAAAAGTATAAAGCCGCTAATGAGGCCTCCTGCTACACTCCCAAATGTTTCAGCCGCGTATAGCTGTCCGGTAATCTTACTGTCGGTCAAGCCCCTGTGCCTCATCAATGCACTGCTAAGCGGTAAAATGCCACGTATAAAAAAGGCGGGTACTGCCAAAAAAACTATGGCCACAATCATAACAGCCACATTGATAAAACCGAGAGATGTAGCTGATGAAAAAGTATATAAATTTAAAATAACCGGCTTGTGCAAAAAATAAAAAACGAGATTAGAGATAGCAGCACCTGAAAAAAGTACAGTTAACTGCGTTTTTATAGGTTGTTTACCCATGGTCCGGTTTCCCCAATATCCGGCACCTATTCCCATACCGGTCATAAAGCCCGCCAATACCACCACAGATGCCCGGATTGTGGCGCCCAGCATACGCGACATCATCCTGAACCAGGTAACCTCATACAGCAGGGTGGTAAAACCAGCCAGGAAAAGTATCGCGGTGAGCATTAAAAACAGATGTTGTTCTTTTCCTGTTTCTTTTGATGTTGTCGTAGAAGGGTGCATGCGAATACTTAAAATGTCACACAAATATACGTTATATAAGTTCTACCTCTTACCGTTGTGATTATTTTCGCCTGAACCAATGCGCGGCTTTATATTACCGGCAGGTATTGAAGTATATCCAACCTTCACTTGTTCTTCACAATCCAAATTTAGGGCTCCTTTAACAATATACCCTTACCTTTGCGTATTGTATTCATCCATGCCTATGAAACCAAACAAAAAGAAAGGAATTTGGATCCTGATTTTATTGTTGACTGCCACTATCCTTGCACTGTCGTTCTATCCATCAGGAGATTATAAGCCTGTCACTTACATTGAAAGAGATACCGGGCTTTTAAAGGTAGAAAAGGTAGAAGGAGAGAGGTGGTTGCTTTGGTTGTATGATAACCCGGTTGGCAGGGCAACATTGTGGTCGCTGGCTAAGCGTAAAGTGGTCTCTTCATTGTATAGATACTGGATGGATTGTACCTGCTCAGCCCAGAAAATTGAACCTTTCATCAAAGATCATTACATTGATATGGATCTTTTTGAAGATCGTGAGTTCACGACTTTCAACGATTTCTTTACACGCAAATTCAAAGAGAATGCCCGCATCATTGATACCGCCTCAAATATTCTGGTATCGCCTGCCGATGGAAAAATACTGGCGTATCCCAACATCATTAAGGCTGATTTCATGGTTAAAGGCTATAATTTTGACGTATTTACTTTTTTGAATGATAGTAGTCTGGCACGAAAATACACCAATGGCACCTTGATTGTCATTCGTCTTTCTCCGGCCGACTACCACCGGTTTCACTTCCCGTTAAGCGGAACCGTTTCAGACAGCAGGAAAGTAAAGGGCGCTTATTATTCTGTAAGTCCTTATGCTCTGAGGAAAAAGGCAGAGATATTGTGTCTGAACAAACGCGAATATAGCCTCATCAACAACCCGGTGTTTGGCGAAATGGTTATGGCTGAAGTGGGTGCCACTATGGTAGGGAGTATTATACAAACTTATGAAGGGAAAATGGTGCAGAAAGGTGAGGAAAAAGGATACTTCCAATTCGGAGGTTCTACAATTGTGCTGCTGCTTGAGAAAAACAGTGTATTCATGGATGAGGATATTCTCCTGAACAGTGCTTTGGGATATGAGACCACCGTGGAGATGGGTTCGGGAATTGGTGTGGCTGCACGCGATATGTCCTTTAATAAATGAAGCTATGCCGGCCTGTGAAGAGCCAGGTTCTTTTTGATAAAACTTTCGGATTATAGTATCTTTAATCAAATTGTATGTGGTGATGTATAATCAACCTCAAAAAAGAAGTGTGCCTGCTTTGAACTCCTGAATAAAACGG
>JAQVEI010000544.1 GCA_028697695.1 Lentimicrobiaceae bacterium | reverse complement strand
AACTGGAGGCGGAGGCATGCTTTTATTTCAGGATGAAGAACTGGCAATAAAAGCCAAGCACTTCACCACCCAGGCCAAAGTGCCACACGCATGGGAATTTGTTCATGATGAAATAGGCTACAACTACCGCATGCCCAATATCAATGCAGCCCTCGGCCTCGCCCAGCTTGAACAACTACTCCAATTTCTTGAATCAAAACGTAATATTGCCCATGCTTACAATAACTTCTTCACCGCTCTAAACGATTCTAAACTCTCACAATCATCTCAACCATCAACAAATTATACCCTGAGCGGCGTCGAAGGGCAACAAATAAAAACATCAACGATTCAACACATAAAAGAGCCAACTAACTCTACTGCAAACTACTGGCTCAACTGCCTCCTCCTCCCCAATCGCCAACAACGCGATGAATTTTTAAAATACACCAACGAAAACGGCATAATGACCAGACCTGTTTGGGAACTCATGAACCGTTTGCCTATGTTCAATAATGCTGAATGCGGTAATTTAAGCAATGCCGAATGGATTGCAGATAGATTAGTTAATATACCTAGTAGCCCAATAAACCAGTATAAGTGATTAAAGAAATAATTTTGGTTGGCTATTCCGGACATGCATATGTTGCAGCGGAGGCATTACTGGCTTCAGGTAAAAAGTTGGCTGGTTACCTTGAAAAGAAACCTTTGGTTAACAATCCCTTAAAATTAGACTATTTGGGATTTGAAGAAAATGAAAAAATCTTAGAACAAATAGTCAACTTTGAATTCTTCCCCGCAATTGGGAGTAACAGTATAAGGGCTAAGGTATATAACCAGCTATTAAATGCGGGTAAAACATTCATAAATGCCATTCATCCTTCAGCCAATTTGTCAAAATATGTTGAATTAGGAACAGGAATTTTGATTTGCCGTGGATCAAACATAAACCCATTTGCATCAATAGGCAATGGGGTAATCATTAACACCGGAGCAATCATTGAGCACGAATGTATGATAGCTGACTTTGCTCATATTGCCCCGGGTGCTGTAATGGCTGGAGATGTAAGCGTTGGCGCATATAGCTTCATTGGTGCAAATGCTGTTATAAAAGAGGGTGTTAAAATTGGTTCAAATGTAATTATTGGCGCAGGTGCTGTTGTACTTAGAGATGTACCTGACAATAAAATTGTAGTTGGTAATCCGGCAAAAATCATAATGAAATGAGAGACAAAGTTTTAATCATTGCAGAAGCAGGGGTAAATCACAATGGCTCAATGGATTTAGCGAGGCAGTTAATCGACAAAGCTGCTCAGGCCGGAGCAGATATTGTAAAATTCCAAACATTTAAAGCCAGCAAGTTGGTTTCAAAAGAAGCAAAGCAAGCAGCATATCAGAAAACAAATCTTAAAAGTAAAGATGATTCACAGTTTGAAATGCTTAAAATGCTTGAACTGGATGAAGCCATGCATACCGAGCTGATACAGTATTGTGCACAAAAGAGAATAACTTTCCTTTCAACCGGTTTTGATGAGGAGAGTATTGATATGCTGGATAAATTGGGGATGCCATTTTATAAAATACCTTCTGGTGAGATTACCAATAAACCTTATTTGCAACATATTGCTAAAAAAGGGAAACCTGTAATTCTCAGCACAGGAATGGCAGATTTAAAATAAATTAGAGACGCATTGGATGTTTTAACAGAAACTGGTTTAAATCTTTCACAAATTACTGTACTACATTGCAACACAGAGTATCCCACCCCAATGGAAGATGTAAACTTACTGGCAATGCACAACATCAGGGATACATTTGGTGTTGAAGTTGGTTATTCGGATCATACAAAAGGAATTGAGGTACCGATTGCTGCTACAGCCCTCGGTGCAAGGGTTATCGAAAAACACTTCACCTTGGATCGCAGTATGCCGGGGCCCGATCACAAAGCATCTTTAGAACCGGATGAACTAAAAACCATGGTGCAGGCCATCAGAAATATTGAATTGGCAATTAGTGGATCAGGTATTAAAGCGGTTTCCAAATCAGAATTGCCAAATAAAGTAATTGCCAGAAAAAGTATTCATCTTGCCATCAACCTCAAAAAGGGAGAAATCCTAAAAGAAGATCATTTGGCAATGAAACGCCCGGGTGATGGCATTTCACCCATGTTGATTGACGAAGTGCTTGGAAAAAGTGTTAACCGCGATTTGTCAGAAGACCATAAATTAAACTGGGAAGACCTTAACCCATGAAAATCGGTGTATTAACAAGTTCCAGAGCGGACTTTGGTATCTACCTTCCGTTGCTTAAAGCACTTCAAGCAGATTCCTTTTTTCAGCTTGAATTAATTGTTTTCGGAACACATCTTTCCAGATATCACGGTTACACTGTGCAACAAATCAGAGAGGAAGGATTTGAACCTACGCATCAAATTCATCAAATGTTGCTCACCGATGAAGACAATGCGATTAGCACTTCATACGCTTTGACAGCAATGAAATTCGCTGATTTCTGGAAAACCCACAGCTTTGATTGTGTGTTTTGTTTGGGCGACCGCTACGAAATGGCAGCAGCCGTAGCTGCAGGTATTCCATACAATGTCGCATTCGCGCACATACATGGTGGGGAAACAACATTAGGGGCCATAGACAATGTTTACAGGCACAATATTTCCTTGGCCTCCAAATGGCATTTTGTAGCAGCAGA
>JAQVEI010000543.1 GCA_028697695.1 Lentimicrobiaceae bacterium | reverse complement strand
CGCCTCTTCCAGTCCGGCAACGTCCGAAAAGTTGATGTTTACGTGGGTATCTTTGTCAAAGAGCTGTGCCTTGGATTTTCCTATATTAAAAATTTGTCCGCCACCGCCAGCGCCTCCTCTGCTCATCATACGCATGATAAAAAACCAGGCACCTACAAGCAACAACACAGGGAATAGCCATGACAGAGCATCACCCCATACGTTATGCCGGGTTTCGTATGTGTGAGGAATCTCTTTTCCGGTTTCCTCCTGCAAATCTTTCAGCCTGGCATCAAAGCTATCCATAGAACCGAATTCATAAAGATATTGAGGTCCTTTGGAAGTGCTCAGACCATCACCGGGTCGAACATCTTTGTGATCTTCCTTTTTAAGAGCTTCCTGGGTAAGATAAATTTCGGCAATCTCTTCGTTCTTTATAACGATTACTTTTTCTACTTCTCCTTTCCTGACAAGCTGTTCAAACTTGCTGCCATCAATATTTTTTACCGCGGTATTCCAGTTCATCAACTGCATGCCGATAATGACGACGAGCAAAACAGCATAAATCCAGTAGAAACTAAATTTAGGCTTACCACCCTTGCCTTTATTCCCGATTGTATTTGTCGGGTCAATCTTCTTTTTTTCTTCTTCTTTTTCTTTCATAATATTCAGCCCATGGCCGTTGTATTATTTAGTTTTGCTTCCGGATGCAGGTGTTTCAATCGATTTTACTTCTGCATCAGCCCACAATTCTTCCAGGCGATAGTATTTTCGGGTTTCGGCTTGAAATATATGTACAACTACATCAACAAAATCAAGCAGTATCCATTCTGCATTCTCAAATCCTTCTTTTTTCCACACTTTCTCGCCCGAATTCTTTTTTATAGTCATTTCCACTGATTCAGCGATGGCTTCCACCTGGGCAGATGAGTTGCCATGACAAATTACAAAGAAGTCGGCTACCGCATTTTTCATCTTTCTGAGATCAATGCGAACCACACTTTCACCTTTTTTATCAAATATCCCTTCAATGGCCAGGTTGGCAAGTGATTGGGATGTAGTTTTGGCTTTTTTTTCCGCCATAAGCTTAATCTGATTATTTTTGCAAAGTTAAGCAATAATTAGTCATTGCTCAAATAAAGGAATGCTCTTACCATCAACAATTGTACCGTAGCTGTCAATACCTGACAATCAATAAAAAACATCCACTTTTCATGACATTTGCTCCTGCTCACATCATCAGACTAGACGAAGTACTTTCAACCAATGATTATCTTGAAGAAGTTCTTACCCAAAGGCAATTGCCCGAAGGCAGTTTGGTTGTCGCGCAGAATCAGACCCGGGGCAAGGGACAGGAGAACAACCACTGGGAAAGTGAAGCAGGACAGAACCTTACATTTTCAATGGTATTGTATCCTGATTTTATTCCGGCAGAGGAGCAATTCATGTTAACGCAAATCGCCTCCATTTCAATATGTCATGTGCTGGATTCATTGCAATTGCCTGAACCTGTTATGATTAAGTGGCCAAATGATATTTATCTGGGCAATCGAAAAGTAGCAGGTATGTTGATAAAGAACAATATTTCGGGGAATACCATTGGCCAAACGATTTGTGGCATCGGGCTCAACGTAAATCAGGCTGTCTTTTCCGATCAGGCCCCCATCGCGGTATCGTTGGCTATGGCAACCGGGAAAAAATATAACCTGGAGGAATTACTGTCAATGTGGCATCTGGAATTCAGCTATACCTATGACACTATTAAAAAGGGAAAATATGCAGCCATTAACCGCACCTACCTAAGCCGGCTGTATTTGTTAAACATCCCCTCACGTTTTATTATTCATGGCGAAAAATTATATGCTACCATAACAGGCATTGGTAAATATGGAATGCTAGAACTTACTGCCGTTGATGGCCGTAAGTTTATCTGCGGTTTGAAAGAGGTGGTGTTCGAACGTTAACTCATGGTTTTGGCGTAAACCACAAACATTTGAAATTTATACCTGAGCCGGTGGCTCTTCTTCACATATCTCTTTAAGCTTCGCGACAAGAATATCAATAAAGTTAGCCAAAGACTTGGAGGCCATCATCTTGAGCATGGGATTGAGTTTAGCATTGAGTTCGAGTTGAACTTCACACGTCTGCTCACTTGTGTCGGCAATAAAACATTGTACATCAAATTTGAATGAGGAATTGCCTTCACTAACCATCTTTATATGTGAAAATGGTTTTTTAATCTCGTAGCGCAGGGCCACTTTGGCCATATTTTGAATATTGAAGCTACAGCTATCCTCGTCGCACTCCCAATCGGTGACCTGTGGGGGAAGCAACTTGCCGAAATGATTAAAATCACTTAAAAAACGGAAGACATATTCGGCACTCCGGTTTATGGTTGTTTGTTCACTGGTGAAAGTGGTCATAGTTAAAGATTATTTCCCCCAATTTTCAGGATCTTCCCTCCACTTGATGAGTGAATTAAGGTCGGATTCCCGGATGAAATTTTTATCGTGGGCGTAGTTAATAAGTGAATTATAGTTGGTAAGCGTGAAAAGCGGGCAGTTTTCCTGTTTGAAATTTTCTATGGCTGCCTCAAGGTTGTAGGTAAAAATGGCTACCATGCCTTTTACATTACAACCTGCATCCCGCAAGGCCTTAACAGCAGCTAAACTGCTTTTGCCGGTTGAAATAAGGTCTTCAATTACGACAACCGAC
>JAQVEI010000542.1 GCA_028697695.1 Lentimicrobiaceae bacterium | reverse complement strand
GTAGCCATTCACTTCGCGCCCGGTAAGTTTCGACAATTCAGCCGCCAGCCGCACCGCATCAAATGCCGGCAACAGCTGTTGGTTGGCCGCATCGATTATAAAAAACTCCATGCCCCGGGGCGTGCGGGTCGAATACCAGAACCGGTGCGTTTGGTCGATGGCCTGAAGCTGATGAATACCATAGTAAAACTGATCGCCATAGCGCGATGCAAAACGATCGGCCCGGCGGTGTAATTCGGTAAGATTGTCCTGAGCAGGAACAACCAGCGAACTCAGAAGAAAAACGAGGATAAGAGAAGAGCGTATCAGCATAAAATACCTGTTTAAAAATTGCGAAGATAGCATTATTACCAGAGTAATCCAGTCGAAAAAATGTCAAATTGGACGATTATCCGGATAAAGCAGGTCAGGAGACCAATTCATTCGTTGACTAAAAGGTTCCTGTTTTGAAATTTATTTAATAACTTTGCCTGAAAATGCTCATGAACAACACACCTTCCAAGCGACTGGAATCGCTGGATGCACTCCGCGGATTCGACCTGTTTTTTCTGGTAGCCTTCGAACAAGCGATCCGCTCGACGCACCGGGCTGCCGGTGCGCCCTGGCTCGATAATCTTATGTGGATGTTCCGCCATGTCGACTGGGAAGGCTTTTCGCCCTGGGATCTGGTGATGCCGCTGTTTCTTTTTATGGCGGGCGTTTCCATCCCTTTTTCACTTTCACACCACAACCAAACCGAGGGTAAAGGCAAGCTATACCGACGAATTTTCAAACGGGTGGTCTTACTTTGGATTTTCGGAATGATAGGCCAGGGCAATCTGCTCGGACTGAACCCCGATCGCATCTACCTCTACTCCAACACCCTGCAGGCCATTGCCATGGGTTATTTAATCGCCTCCCTGCTCTTTTTGACTACACAGCTGAAAACCCAGGCCGGGATTGCAGCAGGTCTACTGGTGGTGTATTGGGCCATCGGCCAATTTGTAAGCATCGATGGGTATGGAGGCGGCAATTACACTCCCGACGGCAACATCGCCGAATGGATCGACCGGGCAGTACTGGGACGATTCCGCGATGCTGCCAGCGTGGAAAACGGCACGGTCATTTTTGCCTGATGGTACCGCTACACCTGGATCCTGAGCAGCTTAACCTTCGGAGTAACCGTGATGACCGGCGTTTTTGCCGGATCTATCCTGAAAAAACCGACTCTACTCCCCGTCAAGAAAGTGCAATGGCTGTTGACAATAGGTGTGGCAATGGTGGCTGCCGGTTGGCTGTGGCACCCGCAACTGCCGGTCATCAAAAAAATATGGACCAGTTCGATGGTGCTGGTGAGCAGCGGTTATAGTTTTATACTGATGGCGCTTTTCTATTATTGGATGGATTATAAGGGGCATAAAAAACACCTTACCTGGCTTAAGGTATACGGTATGAATTCCATTCTGGCCTATATGCTGGCTATGACGGTCGATTTCAGCTCCATCGGGCATTCCGTATTTTGGGGGCTGGAACAGTATATCGGGCCCTGGTACCCGGTACTGATAACGTTGACGAATGTGGGGATACTCTATGGGATATTGTGGAGTTTGTATCAAAAGAAGATTTTTTTGAGGGTGTGATTGTTCCTCCCATGAAATATATTCGACCTGTGGAAAGTAGTTGCCACTTGTTCATTTCAACTTTTCTTGTAAAACTTTCTCTAAAGGTATTTTGAACATCTTAGACTCAATCCATGCAATAAAATTAAAAACATGCAGCACCTGCATTTCATATTTATTATTTTGAATCTCTTCCAGTTGAGGTTTTAGTTTATTCAACAGGTGTATTCGTTTGTATTCCGAAAGTTCATCAGGACATTTTCTCAAACATTTTAAGACAACTTGTTCTAGCTGATAACTTTTTTCGTTATTTTTAATTTCACGTTTCAACGACCTGATTTCAAAATCCATGTAATCAAAGTCTTTTTGTTCGTATAATACCATTAAATAAACAAGCCTTGTTGTGCGGAATAATGGTAACGAAAATACATTCCGATCGCTTTGAATAATTTGGGTGATGATCTTTCTCGCTTTATGAGGTTCGTCAGTTCCTAAATACACTATGGCACAGTACAGTAATAATTGAATTTGCTTTTCTGCACTTAATAAATTTATTCTGTCCAAAATACCTTCTTTATGGGTGTTAATCATTCTGGTAGCTTCAGAAAATTTACCGGTATCAATCAACGGCAGTAAACTATAAAGAAAAATAACAGCATCAATCTGAAGTTTGAAATGAGCAGATCTTGTTTCGAGTTTGTTTAACTGATTAATGAAATAAACCATTCCCTCGTAATTGTGAATATTTCTCAAACTTTCGAGCACCCCTTCAATCGTATTAAGGTAATACATTGGAGGGTTACTTAATAGATGCATATTCTGCTCAAATATACTATTGAGTTCGTAATAGGAATTGAGAGCTGATTTATAATCGCCTACATTGATCAAATAACTGGACTGAAAAAGCTTATGATTTTTTTGTATTTCAAAATTTTCGACACCCGAATTTGAAACAATACTCATTTCACTTACAACAAGATCATTCAATTCCTGTTTTTGCTTGCTAGTGCGTACGGGTCCCTTATGTAAAATCCTATGTTTCAGCAGTTCGTATAAAGAAGCATGTTCGTTTATTTTTCTAATTGTTTTAAGCGTT
>JAQVEI010000026.1 GCA_028697695.1 Lentimicrobiaceae bacterium | reverse complement strand
AGCGGGTTGAATGCTGTTCGTCCTGCATAAGCTGCACGACTTGTATAATTTACATTTGGTTTATTTAGGCTGAGGTGGTTGTCAACAGGCTCTTTTTCAACGAATTGGATTTGTTTACCATTCTAATGTCAGGGTTGTAATTCTTCTATTGATGTGCAGGCCCGGCATACAGCGGGTGGTCAGGAATAAATTTAGCAAGGTATAAGTGTGCAGGATATTAAGCTCCTTCTTCCCGGGTAAATTTTTCCGGAGACAGTTGATCGTAGCTCTTGATTCCTTTGATAAAATGGTCGGTAACTATGCTGCCCTGATAGATACAACTCACCCGCCGGTGATTTATCTTGCCACGTTTTTTTCTGTGAACATTAAATCGCCGGTAAAAGCTCATGTGGGCCCTTACAACCGCCCAAAAATCCTTAAAGCCACCATCTATCAAAAACTTTATGGCTGCAAACCCATCCAGAATAAGGCGGGTAAACAGTACAGGGATTAAACGCTTGTCTGGCAGGTTTTTATACAACATCGAGATGTTGTTCCGCATATTCAAGTAGGTTTTGAAAGATGACTTTTTGGGTAAAGTTCCTCCGCCTACATGAAAAACTTTGGCTTCATGGCATACCATAATTTTATAACCCTGGTGTTTAACCCGCCAGCAAAAGTCTATCTCTTCCATGTGAGCAAAAAAGTCTTCATCAAACCCGCCAAACTGTCTGAAAATACTGGCTCTGACAAACAAACAGGCGCCGGTAGCCCAGAATACCTCTATGGAGCTGTTGTACTGTCCATTGTCCTGTTCCAAATGCTGAAATATCCTTCCCCTGCAAAAAGGATAGCCCAGATGATCAATAAATCCGCCCGATGCACCGGCATATTCAAACTTTTCGGGATGATGATAGGAGAGAATAACGGGTTGACAGGCAGCTATGCTACTGTCGGTTTCCATGAGCTTTATAACAGGCTCTATCCAGTTCTCCGTAACTTCAATGTCTGAATTCAGCAGTATATAATATTCTGCTTCCACCTGAACCAGAGCGTCATTATATCCCTTGGCAAAGCCCCCATTGGAGGCATTCTGAATAATTTCAACTTCAGGAAATGATTTTCTCAAAAATTCGATGGAGTTGTCTGTGGATGCATTGTCAGCTACTATAATGCGCGCAATATGCCTGCTGTAAAGCAATACTCCGGGCAGAAATTTCTCCAAAAATTTTTGTCCGTTCCAGTTCAGAATAACTATTGCAATATTTCCCAAGTTGTCAATTAGCTGATGATGTGTACAAGCGTGTGCAGCTCGCCCAATGCAAACATACAATTTTTTTAAGTTGAATGCTCATATCGGAAGTTGCCGGAAGAATTGTTAGAAGGGATTGTTGTAATAAGTTCCGCTTCTGCGTTTGTCTCTGCGCATCTCATCCTCGGATTCTCTCCCGGAATGTAACCGCTTCAATTGTTCCTGCCATCCCCAGTTTTGTATTTCGCCCAGGGCGTCAGAATGTATCAGGGTGTAATCCTTTGAAAGCAGTTCGCTGCTGGCAAAAACAAATTTCTTGTTGCGTTGCCGGCCATTGTCCAATTCATAATAATGCCAGATTTGATATGGAATAGAGCCCTCACCAAGCATACCACCCGTTTCAAATGGCATGTCGGTAATGCTGTTGGGTGAGCCATATTTAAGGTAAACTCTTCCCATATCGGTTTCGTAACCCTTTCTTACCTGCGTGGAATAGGTGTTGTTGGCTATGATAACTTCTGCGTTGTATTTTTTCCAGGCTTGCTCGGTTTGTACCGGATTGCGACTGTACCAGAAATTAAAGAAAAACTGTTGTAGATCTTTAAGGGCCGCACTTTCATTATAGGTTTTAATGAATAGTTTTTCTGTTTCAGTGCTAATGGGAGCCAATGATCTGATGTATTCCCTTAATTCTTCGATGTCATTTATTTCCGTTGCAAAACTATTTTCGGCAGTTTTGTCCTGTAACTGAGTCAGGGCTGGTTTTACCAGTTCGTTTAACCTTTGAAAAAAAGTAACCTGATGAGCCACGATAACGTTGTTCTTATCGCGCAAAGAAACTACCAGGTTGTAATTTCCGGATGGTAAGTCAGAAATATCAAACTCATTGAGTATAACCCTGACAGGAGTTGCATTTTCACGCTTTACCATAACATAGTTGTTGAGAAGCTGCCGGCTTTCAAACGATTCTATATAATTGGATATCAGGTAGCGTTCAGATGAGCCTTGTGTGGTGAGGGGATTGTAAATCTCGGCGTAATAAATCAATTTATTGTTGGATGGGCCGTAGAAATTATCCACATAAGGCACAATGTCATATCCGCTTTTGCTCAATGGGTTTTCTTCTTCTGTTTTATAAAATTCTTTAATTAATTGTATGCTCGAAATAGAAATCTCCTCCGGCTTGAAATTGACGATTACGGGGTAAGAAATAAAAGACGCCCGATTGTCCGGTTTGTTTAAATCGCTGATAGATAGCTCGATGGTGTAATCGCCATTCTCAATCATAAATCTTTGCTGATCGATGAAGTTGAGTCCGACATTTACCGTGTCGCTTATTGCTGGACTGCTTAATTCATACTTACGGAAATCCCTGATTACAGAATCTTGTTTTATAATGAGGGTGATCTGGACTTTACCCTGAAATTTTCCCGAGGCAGTGGGCTTGTATTCAAGCGTATTGCCCACTATCTCTATATAAGTTTCAAGATAAGGCCCCTGGTCCGGAATATAATAGACTCCATGAGCAAAATAGGCACCCGGCCCTTGCGAGCCGGCCAATGCAGTAAAGAATCCGGATATAAATAGGAGCAGGGTGGTGATTGATTTTTTCATAGTGAAATTCAGAAGTGGTATAGTTCGTTTGTATTAACGCATTAATTGCTGAGATAATATACAAAGATAATGCTTATTTTTATCAGTACTCTCAGTGAGCCGTTAGAAAAAATGACTTTACCACCACAGGGCTGTTGTGTAAATGCCTCCCTGGCTTTTGTATATTTGAATTGCCAAAATGATTCAGCATCCATATTGCCGAAAAAGCTCATACAATAGGACGAGTATAGTTGATGAGAATTCCTGAAACAGTTATATCGGCCACAACTGTTCAACAATGATTCGCGAAAAGGCTGAACCATCCCATTGCATGACCGCAACCGTACAGCTTTAATTGTTGGGAATAAGCTGCGGGTTGTAAATTAAGGCAAGTCCATCCTCAATAAGGGTGAAAAGTTCGGGCTTAGCTGACTGTAAGGACAGTAGATGTTCATGTATTCGTGTTTTTGTTATTTCGGGGCCATTGTTGGCTTCGAACCATTCAAGAAGCTCGAGGTAAAGCAGCCATTCATCCTGGAAGTTGGTCTCCAATTCACGTGCTATCGTATCCGCCACCCCATCATTCTTTATGTTAGTCCGAACATCCCGCATATCCTGATACAGCGAATGTAGTTTTCGGGATTTATCGGTATGTTGAATTTTATGGGTGCGCTCTGCCGGGGGCTTAAAGCTGTAATTGAATGCCGCGGCATCTGCCGGGCCCGGGTAAGCTGAAACAACAGCAACTCCAACGGACAGTACAAACCTTCCTGCTGAAGGTTTGAATAATGATGTTTCTCCTTTTTTAACACTGCAGTTGCTCCACCCAATAAGCAATACCTTTTTTCCGGATCTATGGATGTACTCTACAGTGCCTTTGAGGCTTATGCCGGATTGATAGTTTAATTCTGCAGTTTTGCCAGCCACAATGCCCATTTGTGACAACTCATCATCGTCCAGCAGTTCAAGTGTGGTTCCATTGGCCAGCAGGCCTAATGGTGAACCAAGGCCGTTAGGATGGTTGCCTTTGCCATGACCTTCAAGTTGTTTGTTTTGAAAGCACAACTGGGTTGGGCCTTTGGTTTGCCAGTAAATGACGTCGTTACCTTGTACCAGACTTTGTTGAAAAGTGCCTGTAATTTGAAGACCTGAGCTGAGTTCAACAGTGGCGGTATTCCCCGAGGCTGTTGCCATATCAATAGCCATTCTGCCGCCTTTTTTAAAAGCCATTTTTTCGGCAAACTCATCCAGGACTTCATTCAAATGATTGAAATCGGGCGTTACAAACAACTGAGGTTGTTGTGTTGTGATGTCGAAATTATAATTTACTGCATCCAGAGTATAGGGTAGTTTTTTTACAGTTGCTTTCATGCAACTGATGCTTTCCCCGATGGAGGAGAGCAATCCTGCTCCGTAAATTTTAAAATCATTTAAATTGCCGATTAAACCATATTCCACGGTCCACCAGTGCAGGTTCCGGATAAGCGACATCTCGGATGGCGCACCCATTTTTGACTCCAGGTGGCTGAGCTGTTGAAGCGCCGCTTCAATTTCAACAGCGGGTGTATAAGGGTCAGCTTTTAAAATAGAGAGGTGTCTTATGGCTTCGTATTGTTCATAATCGTTTTTGGATGAAAACGCTTTGGCTCCGATTTCACCAAAGTGACGCAAATAATGCGCGTAATCAGGGTCGGCAATGATGGGTGCATGCCCGGCCGCCTCATGAATAATATCGGGAGCAGGTGTATAGGCAATTTGATCAATGGGGCGAATGTCGGCAGCAATTACCAGAACATTGTATGCCTGGAATTCCATAAACGCCTGCGGTGGAATAAAGCCATCTACTGCCACGGCAGCCCAGCCTATTTCTTTAAGTATACGGTTCATTCCATACATATGTGGAATAACATCAATGCTGATGCCTGTCTTTTTCAGGCCTTCAAGGTAGGAACCATGAGCCAGGCGGGAGAGTATACGCACGTTTTGACGCATTACATAACGCCATACTGCGTGATCCTGAGCTGTATACTCATTATAGGGCTGGTCAATAACCAGATCCATCAAATGTCCCGGAAGTTTATTCAGCACTTCATTTAATTCCATAAGCCGGTTTCATTAATTTTGCTGTCCTTTGCAAGGCGTAAACAAAACATCTATATACTTGAATAATAACAACAAAAACAGCCCGAAAGTTTATGCTACCCTGCCGGTATTGAATGAATTTGCGCACATTTTTAGGTTCTACAATGATTTGACTGCCCAGCTAACTGTATCCTGGACGCTGATAGTTTGTGTCAATCAGCCGGATGAATGGTGGTCACAGCCTGATAAGTCAGCAATTTGCACAGACAATCGCAGCACATTGGCAATGCTTGAACAATTGAAGGATGAACGCATTATTATTATCGATAAAAGTTCTCCGGGTAAAGGCTGGAAAGGTGCAAAACATGGGGTGGGCTGGGCCCGGAAAACAGCCATGGATATGGCGGCCGGGTTGGCTTCAGTTAATGACATTATTGTATCCATGGATGCCGACACCCATTATCCGCCTTCTTTTTTTGCCGAAATCATACATCAACTGAGCCTTCATCCCAAAGCAGCCGGCTTGTCTGCCCCATATTATCATCCTCTTTCGGACAATGAGGCCGCAAACAGAAGCATATTGCACTATGAATGCTACATGCGCAACTACGCGCTTAATATGCTCAATATTCGCAATCCTTATGGATTTACTGCTATTGGATCGGGTATGGCATGCACAGTAAGCAATTATAAAAGGGTAGGAGGGTTGACCCCTAAAATGAGTGGGGAGGATTTTTATTTTATTCAAAAATTGCGGAAAACCGGGCCGGTCATTATCGCACTGCCTGTAAAAGTTTATCCGGAGGCGCGGTTTTCAGACCGGGTGTATTTTGGAACAGGGCCGGCCATGATTAAGGGAAATGCTGGCGACTGGGGCAGTTATCCTATGTATCATGAGAATAGCTTCCTGAAAATTAAAACAACCTATGACTTGTTTCCGCGCCTGTTTCATCAAAATTTACCTACACCCATGGATGATTTTATCGAAAAAACCTTTGGGTTAATCAATTTCTGGGAGCCTATGCGAAAAAATGCAGCTTCCGCTGATACTTTTGTAAAATCATGCCAGCATAGGCTGGATGGCCTGAGGATATTACAGTTTTTAAAATACGATAACTTTCAGCATCCGGGTACGGATGAAAGCCGGCTTATGAAGTTCTTATCCAGTCATTTTCAAAATTTTTATCCGGATGATCTGCCCCAACCGTTGTCTTTTGACGGCAGTTCGATAGAAACATTAAACCAATTGCGTAATTTTATGGTTTACCACGAAGAAAAACTTCAGCAGGAAATAAAAACGATATGAAAACAAGTCCGGATATTGTAATACTTGGCCCTACCGCTACCGGTAAAACCCGTCTTGCAGCTTTGGTGGCCGATCATATACATGGTGAAATCATTTCGGCAGATTCGCGTCAGGTTTATCGCGATATGGACGAGGGCACAGGTAAAGATCTAAACGATTACATTATAGATGGTCGTCAGGTTCCATACCACCTTGTGAATTTGGCTGATGCCGGCCAACGCTATAATATTTTCGATTATAGCCGTGATTATCAATCGGCTGTTTCTGCCATTCGTCAACGTGGCAACCCTGTTATTGTTTGTGGAGGAAGCGGAATGTATCTTGAAACTGCTTTGGGCCTGTATAATCTGCAAAAAGCAGAGGAGGATGCCACTTTTCGTGAAGAAGCAAAATCTATGAGCAGCGATGAACTCCTGCACATACTTGCCGGCCTGAGACCACTGCACAATACAACTGACAGCATTGACAGGGAGCGGCTAATCAGGGCCATAGAGGTAGCCAGATCATCCGTAGCAGAAGATCAAACAAAGCCGTATAGTTTAAAAGAGCATGTAGCTGTATTTGGCATTGCACTGCCGAGGAATGTAGTGCGGGAGCGAATCACCCTTAGGTTAAAGGCGAGGCTGGAAAGGGGAATGTTGAACGAAGTTAAAGAATTGTTGAACAAAGGTGTTGAGCCTGGTGATTTAATTTATTATGGTCTGGAGTATAAATACCTCACCCTTTTTCTTAGCGGTGAGATGGAGTACGAACAGATGGTCCGTAGTCTGAATACTGCCATTCATCAGTTTGCAAAACGTCAGATGACCTGGTATAGACGTATGGAGAGGAGGGGCGTAAACATACAGTGGCTGGATGGCATGCAAGGCGTTGAATGGATGAAGAACGAAATCCTAAAAAAGATTAAAGGTAAATAAATCTCAAAAATATTTCTGTGAAATGAACAAAGTAATAAGTTTATATGTTTAAGGAGATGTGATTACATGTTAAACATATATATTAACTTGTTGTAGCGCTTCAAATTTTAACATTTGCATGAAAAAATTAATTTATCTGCTGGTATTATTTCTTTTCCCGCTTTTTTTAGCAGCTCAAAACGGTACCATTAAAGGGAGGGTTTTCAATCGCGAAAACAATGAGCCGCTGCCATTTACCAATATCGTAGTATTTGGAACCAATATTGGCTCTACTTCAGATTTGGATGGTAATTTTATTTTCACCGGCCTGGAGCCCGGTTTTGTAAAGTTGTCTGCCTCATCGGTAGGGTTTGGTACATATATTAGCGAGGAGTTTCAGGTAACCAACTCACGCATATCCTATGTTAACATTCCACTTCAGCCCCAAAGTATCAATCTTGAGAAAGTGGTCATTGAGGCATCACCTTTCCGCAAAACGGAGGAAAGTCCCGTGTCAATGCGCACGCTGGGAATTGGGGAAATAGAAAAAAATCCCGGTGCAAACCGCGATATCAGTAAGGTTATTCAGGCACTCCCCGGTGTTGGTTCAACGGTTTCATTCCGTAACGACCTCATCGTACGTGGAGGTGGGCCTGGCGAAAATCGTTTCTATTTGGATGGTATTGAAATTCCAAACCTTAATCATTTTGCAACCCAGGGCGCTTCTGGCGGACCGGTAGGAATCATCAACGTCGATTTTATTCGTGAAGTGGATTTTTATTCCGGCGCTTTTCCCGCCAATCGTGGCAATGCACTAAGTTCCGTTCTTGAAATGAAACAGGTGGACGGTAATCCTGAGAAGCTGTTATTCAAAGGTGCCTTTGGTGCTTCCGATCTTGCTTTAACAGTAAACGGGCCATTGAGCGAAAATACCACGTTTTTTATATCAGCCCGTCGCTCATACCTTCAGTTTCTTTTTAGCGTAATCGGCTTGCCTTTTTTACCTACCTACAATGATTTCCAGTTTAAAACCAAAACAAAAATTAACCTGAAAAATGAGATAATCGTTTTGGGTATAGGTGCCATTGATCAGTTTAACCTGAATACCAAAATTAAAAACCCAAGCGAGGAACAGCAATATATTTTAAACTACCTGCCAGTGAACGAGCAATGGAATTATGCTGTTGGATTGGTATATAAGCACTTCAGAGACAAATCGTTTGATACCTGGGTGTTCAGTAGAAATATGCTCGACAACGTGGCATTTAAGTATCGGGAAAACGACGAAACGAACGAGCGCGTCATAGATTATACCTCTCAGGAAATTGAAAACAAATTTCGTTATGAATATTCCGGCAGAATGGGCACTTACAAGCTTATTACAGGTTTGGGCGGCGAATATGCCAAATACAACAGCAGCACTTTAGAAAGTGTCTTTATACCTGTAAATGGAGACACCATCCGTTCGATCAATTACACTTCGGGTTTTGATCTATTTAAGTATCATGCTTTTACACAAGTCAGCAGGGAATTGCTGACAGGGCGGCTTATTTTATCTGCCGGCTTTAGAATGGATGGTAACAATTATACCTCTTATATGAGTAATCCATTGAATCAATTCTCACCGCGTTTTTCGGCATCCTATGCCATAACACCCAAATTTTTTGTTAACTTTAATACCGGTAAATTTTACCAATTGCTTCCCTACACTACGCTTGGTTTCAGAGACAATATGGGAGAACTGGTGAACAAGCAGGACAACATACGCTACATTAATAGTACACACGTGGTGGGTGGTTTTGAATTCAGAAGAAGCAGAAATACCCGTATAACTATAGAGGGTTTTTATAAACTATACAACCATTATCCTGTATCGGTAAACGATTCAGTATCTCTGGCCAATAAAGGGGGTGACTTTGGTGTGTATGGCAACGAAGAAGTAATTTCTGCAGGAAAGGGCCGTACTTATGGGGCTGAGCTTTATGTGCGCGAAAAACTTCCCGGCAACATCAATCTTATCGTAAGTTATACTTTCGTAAGAAGTGAGTTTACCGGGCTGAATCAGGAATATATTCCTTCGGCATGGGACAATCGTCATCTGTTTAATGCCATCGTATCCAAAGAGTTCAAACGCAACTGGAATCTGGGTTTGAAATGGCGTTTTGTTGGCGGAGCTCCTTATACACCCTGGGATTTAGACCGAAGCTCATTGATTTCAGCCTGGGAAGCACGGCGGCAGGGCTATCTTGATTATTCAAGATTTAACAGTCTCAGACAAGAGAGCTTCCAACAAATGGATGTAAGGCTGGACAAACAGTATTTTTTCGGAAAGTGGTCACTCAACCTATATATGGATATTCAAAATTTATATAACTTTACTCAGGATGGGCCCCCCAATCTGATTACACAAAACGATGAATCAGGCAATCCTATTGTTGATCCGGCTGATCCCAGGCGGTATCTGATGAAAAGCATTGTGAATGAGGCAGGTACTGTGCTGCCGACTATTGGAATAATTGTTGAATTTTAATCCAGGCTTTAAGATGATGCTTAAAAAATATTTAGTGATAATTACCGTATTGGTGAGTTGCTCGGGGCTGATGGAATTCAAAGAAGCACAAGCTCAGAAAGGCAGACGGCATCAGGAGAAACTGGTGGATACCCTAATCATTAACCCACAGGGGGAAGGTATAAAGCTGATTGTATCATTTGCTGCCGGTTCAAAACACAACCATCCCTTGTTCGCTTTTTGGATGGAGGATACAGAAGGCAATTACATTCAGACTTTGTATGTATCCAAATCAATAGCCAAAGGAGTTTTTGAATACGGTGACAAATCGACCGGCAAATGGCAACCGGGCGAAATAGAGCGGCCCGGTGCCCTGCCTTATTGGGCTCACAAACGCAATGTATTGAATGAGAAGGGTAATTTTATGCCTACAGCCGCTCATCCGGTTGCCGATGCATATAGTGGAGCTACACCCCCGGGTAATTTTATTTTAATTGCGAGAAGTGACCAAAACATGAGCGGAACGTTCAGGTTAATGGCTGAAATAAACCAGTCGTGGGATTGGAATGAACACTGGACCAACAGCAAATTTCCCGGGGATATGGATTATTTCTCTTCGGCACAACCCGCTGTAGTTTATGAGGCAGTCATAGATATGGATAAGCCGGGAGTGTATGAATTTAAGGCTGTGGGCCGAAGTCATCATTCCGGAAAGACAGGAGAACTTTTTACTGACCTGCAAACCCTTACCACGGCGCTTGAAATTGCTCAAAGTATTTCGGTAATGGTAGAAAAGTAAAATCTGTTGGCCTGAACCAGCATGCGTTCAATCATTTGCTTTGTCTCCCAACAGGGGTACGAACCTGAATTTGCCATGTTCTTTGATTTCCAGCGCTCCATCATCCAGTTTTCGTAAGGTAGTCATTGTTTGATCGTTTCCATCATCTATAGGGATAACCATCATACCGCCTGTTTTCAATTGATCAATAAGCTGCTGTGGCGCGTAAGGGGCACCGGCAGTCACAATTATTTTATCAAAAGGAGCAAAAGCAGGCAGTCCGGCATAACCATCACCATAAAATATTTTTACCATATAGTTCAATTGAGGCAATAATTTCTTTGCCTTGTTGTATAGGCTTCTTTGTCGTTCAATGCTGAATACCTTGGCGCCCATTTGTGCCAGTATGCTTGCCTGGTATCCTGATCCAGTACCGACTTCCAATATTTTTTCACCTCTGCCCACATCCAGAAGCATGGTTTGGAAGGCCACGGTATAGGGCTGCGAAATGGTTTGGCCTGCACCAATGGGAAAGGCTTTATCCTCATAAGCAAACTCCAGAAAACCGGAATCGAAAAACAGATGCCGGGGAACTGAAACGATGGCTTGGAGCACCTTTTCGTCCTGAATACCTTTTTCCCGTAAGTGTTGAACAAGTTTTTTTCTCATTCCCCTATGTTTAAAAGTATCATTGTATTCCAGCGGGTTCATTGTTAGTTCTGTTTTAGAGTTCCGGCCAAAATTAGTACTTTCGCATCGTTTAAAAAATGTTTCTTTAAACGTAAATTCATTTGATATGTTAAAAATCGGTGTTTTGGGTGCCGGGCATTTGGGTAAAATTCACCTGAATTGTATTCAACAGGTTGAGAACTATGAACTTGTGGGTTTTTATGATCTTGATCCCCAAAAAGCAAAGCAGGTTTCGGCTGAAACGGGTATTCGTGCTTTTGACGATATGGATGCGCTGATAGATGCAGTGGAAGTTGTTGACATAGTTACGCCCACTTTGTCGCATTTTGAGTGTGCTAATAAAGCGATGCGGAAATTCAGGCATGTTTTTATCGAAAAGCCGCTGGTTGCTTCCCCCGAGGAA
>JAQVEI010000025.1 GCA_028697695.1 Lentimicrobiaceae bacterium | reverse complement strand
TCAGTCCGAAAAAATCATGGGAAGGTTTTTTCGGGGGTATGTTTGCAGGATATCTGACGGCATTTTTAATTTCTGCATCCTTTCGCGAGTTTACGTTGCCGCAATGGTTGATTGTTGCCACGGTAATTATTATCTTTGGCACTTTAGGCGATCTGGTTGAATCCATGCTTAAACGAAGTACAGGCGTTAAGGATTCCGGGAACCTGCTACCCGGCCATGGTGGAATACTCGATCGTTTTGATGCTGTTTTTCTGGCTGCACCGGCTATATTTTTACTTTTGCAGTTTTTAAGGTAATATTGCAACGGCAAATATCCATCAATCAACAAAATTCGCTATGCGCATACATAAGGAAGGATACCTTATTATTTTGATAGCTTTTATTGTGTTGGGTATTCTTTCACCCCTGGCAGGCTCTCTGAATATGCCTGTTTGGATGCACCTCACCATATGGAGTGCTTTGCTGCTTACATTTGCATGGGTGGTAAGGTTTTTTCGCTCACCCCGCCGCCGGGTAGTCCCCGATGACGGGCTGGTTTTATCGCCTGCTGATGGCAGAATAGTAGTGATTGAAGAGGTAATAGAAACCGAATATTTTGGCGACCGACGAATTCAGGTGTCTGTTTTTATGTCACCCAACAATGTTCACGTAAACTGGAGCCCGGTATCGGGAACGGTAAGCTACACAAAATATCATGCCGGCCATTATCTGGTAGCCTGGCACCCAAAATCATCCACACACAATGAGCGCTCAAGCATAGTGGTGGAACGCGAAGATGGGATAGCTGTGCTGGTAAGGCAAATAGCGGGTGCTTTGGCACGCCGTATCGTAACTTATGCACGCCCCGGAAACAGCATACGGCAGGGAGATGAAATCGGATTCATTAAATTCGGCTCCCGGGTAGACGTATTTTTGCCATTAAACAGTGATATCAAGGTAAAATTAAACGAAAAAGTAAAAGGCAATGTAACTACACTGGCAGTGCTTAATCCATCGAACGGGATTTAACTGCACAGCTAACACTTTTACCTGAAAAGTTTACTTTTTTTTGCACCTGTATAACCTGAATTAAGTAGACTGCCAACCAATGCGCCAGCCAACTTTCCAATGCAACCTACCAATAGCTTACTCCCACGCAATTACCGGCTCAATAGGCTCTTTCATTGCGTCCCTCAATATAATTGATAAAGGAACGATTCACTACTTTGTTGCCACCAGGAGTAGGATAGTCACCGGTAAAGTACCAATCGCCGGTGTGGTTGGGAATGGCATGATGCAAATCATCAATGGTCTGGAAAACCAGTTGAACTTCGGCATTACAATTTGAGGGAGTAACCAGTTGAGATATCTTTGCGGATATCTGTTCGGCTGTAAATGGCTGGTAAATTTCTTTAACAAAGTTGATCACTTCCTCTTTGGGCAGGTTCTCCTGAGCTTTGCATTTGCGGTAAACTTCGTTGATGATATTCGTTTGACGCGTTTCTTTCAGCAACTCAATCGCAGCATTAAAAGCAATAAAATCGCCCAACTTGGTCATATCAATGCCATAGCAATCCGGATAACGAATTTGGGGTGCAGAGGAAGCCACGACTATCTTTTTGGGATTCAAACGATCGAGAATCCGGATGATGCTTCTTCTTAGCGTTGTGCCACGTACCACCGAATCGTCAAGAACGACCAGTGAATCCACACCCGGTTTAACTACGCCATAGGTTACGTCATACACGTGTGCCACCAAATCGTCGCGTGCAGTATCCTGTGTAATAAAAGTCCGCAGCTTAATGTCTTTAACGGCAAGTTTCTCAATCCGTGGCTTTAGTTTAAAAATTTCGTCTATTCCTGCCGGCGTAAGATTTGGTGCCTCTTTAAGCAGCAGGTCTTTTTTAATGCTATCGCAAACTATACCTAACTGCTCCACCAACCCATAAAAAGCCACAGCAGCCGTGTTGGGGATGTAGGAGAAAACAGTATGCTTGAGATCGTGGTTCACTGCTTTGAGAATCAAAGGAGTAAGCATTTGTCCCAGGCGTTTGCGTTCCCGGTAGATATCTACATCGGTGCCCCGGCTAAAATAAATCCGCTCAAAAGAACAGGCTTGTTTTTTTAAAGGTGGTAAGATGGGCGAGACCTTCACCGTGCCGTCTTTTTCAATAATCAGGGCACATCCCGGATCAATTTCTTTTACCCGGTTATGAAAGACGTTGAATGCCGTTTGAATTGCAGGCCGTTCCGAAGCAGCCACCACCACTTCATCGTCATGGTAATACCAGGCCGGACGAATACCTGACGGATCGCGCAATACAAAAGCATCGCCATGGCCCAGCATGCCGGCAATAGTGTATCCACCGTCCCAATGAACCGCTGATTGCTTCAATATTTCACTCACATCCAATGCCCTGGCTATTTTGCTGGTAATCTCCTTTTTATTGAACCCTTCAGCCTTATATTGTGCATACAGCCGTTCATTTTCCTCATCAAGAAAATGTCCTATCTTCTCAAGTATGGTTATGGTATCAGAAGTTTCTACCGGATACTGCCCCAGATCAAGCAAGCGGGAGAACAGTTCATCAACATTGGTCATATTGAAATTCCCTGCCAGCACCAGATTCCGCGTCATCCAGTTGTTGGCACGCAACACGGGATGCAAATTCTGAATATTGTTTTTACCAAAAGTCCCATAACGCAGATGCCCCAGGAAAAGTTCACCGGCAAATCCAGCCTTGGTTTTTAGCCACTGGGTATCCTTTAAGCGCCCGGGATGATTGTTGGCGGCAGCATTTATTTCATCGTAGGCCCACTTAAACACATCTGAGATGGGCGAGTTTGAATTGGAACGTAAACGGTTGATATATTTGCTGCCGGGGTTGGGGTCGAAACGTATGCAGGCAATTCCTGCTCCGTCCTGTCCCCGGTTGTGTTGCTTCTCCATGAGCAGGTGAAGCTTGTTCAAAGCCCAGGTAGAAGTGCCATAACGTGTGGAATAATACTCTAGTGGTTTCAGCAACCGAACCAGGGCGATGCCGCATTCATGTTTGATCTGATCGCTCATTAAAATCCCCCGTTTAGAATTATCGTTTATATTTGTAGATCAAAATATGGGCTAAGCCTTCTTTTTTGACAAGCTGCAAAAGTACACAATTATAAACCCCTTAGTGAATAATTGTATTTCAAAAATTAACACCATCCATCGAAAAAATAACGGCTACGACCATTAAATTTTGAAACCAAACAATTTTTTATGACTGTTCTGCCTGAAGTAAGCATAAGATATGCCACCAAAGATGATATCGATTTCATCATTGATTCTCAGCTAAATATGGCATTAGAAACGGAAAACCTATCCCTACAGAAAACTACCGTCAGCGCTGGTGTGGAAGGTGTGTTTACAAACCCTCATAAAGGCTTTTACCTGGTGGCTGTGGCTGGGGAAAAACCAATTGCCTGCCTGATGATAACGGCAGAATGGAGCGATTGGCGCAATGCATGGATGTGGTGGATACAATCGGTTTATGTGTTGCCTGAATGGCGCAGGAATGGAGTGTTTGGCAGCATGTATGACTTTTTGAAAGCACGGGTAAATGAACAATCCATGGTTTCGGGAATGAGGCTGTATGTTGATAAATCAAATACGACGGCACAGGAAGTATACCGGCGCATGGGAATGAATGGCAATCACTATCTTACCTTTGAATGGATGAAATAAATAGCAAACCAATGGATAAAAAATTTTTATTACCTATTCTGTTCTTGTTGATGTTCAACAATGTAATGATGGCTCAGCAACGGCCGCCCTGCAATACTGCTTTACCCGAACATGTATTCCGGCAAAAGCTGCGTTCTGTGGAGATACAGACCAACGATGAAAGTCGCTTGCAGGTAGCAGGGACAATTGCCAGGCAGTATTGCCTTTCAGCTGAACAGGTAGCTTCAATGGCAAGCCTGTTTTTTGATGATGCTTTCCGCTTGCAGTTTGCCCGTTCTGCCTGGATGAATACTGTTGACAAGGAGCACTTTTACCGGGTTTATGATGCTTTTGTCTATTTTTCTACCGTTTTCATGTTGCATGATTTTATACAGGAAATTAAGCAACATCCCCACGATTATCTTCCTCCCTCAACGCCCCCTTTAAACTTAAACTTCCCGGCAGTAAACTATCCGGCCTGGGAGGTGTACAGAGGACCTACCCATTGCGAACAACCCATGGATGAAGTTGAGTTTAATGAACTCGCCTACCATATATCGGCTGCCGGACAAGAAACTTTGCGTCTGTCCATGCTCTCTGATATTGCCAGAAATTATTGCCTGAGTGCTGCGCAGGCCGTTAAATTCGCCTCATTGCTTCAGAGTGAACCAAATCGCCTGGAATTTTTCCGCCTTGCAATCTATAATATATATGACTTAAACAATCTGGCATTTGGCGCCGTGCTTTTCTCACATATTCCCAACAAAGGGGCATACAACAAAATAATTTCACAAAGCCAGCTTCCACTTCCCCCGGTTTATCAGCCCTGCCATATAAACCCTGAAGATTTTGCCCAAATAAAAAGAAGCATCGAAAAGGAGAATTTCAACAATACTAAACTTAACCTGGCCAAACAAATAGTAAGGGCGAAACAATGCTTCACCGTTAATCAGATTAAAGCACTCACTGCGCTTTTCAGTTTTGATGATTCGCGTCTGGAGTTTGCAAAATTTGCCTGGGAATACACCATTGACAAGGAAAATTATTACCAGGTTGCAGACGCGTTTACTTACAGTCAGACTCGGGAAAAACTTATAAAATTCCTTGATCAGCACTAAAGGATTATATGAATTTTGTTGGCTGATCCATCTTACACAAATGGCAAAACCAAGGATGTGCCGGCTTTCAAAAAACAGCCATAGTTAAACCAAATGACCCCAAATATGTTATGTAATGCCATAGTTTTACATTTATGAAATACCAATTTGTTATTTTTTTCAGCATAGTGCTGATTGTTTATAGTGCTGTTAACCTTTATATATATACCCGGGCCGCCCAGGCACTTCCCCAGGGGTCGAATATAAGAATGTGGTTTGGCTGGATTTTCCTTTTCCTGAGCATCACCTATATTGCCGGCAGAGTACTGGAAAAATATTACCCATCCATTCTTGTCGATGTACTTACATGGATGGGTTCTTTCTGGCTGGCTTTCATGCTTTATGGTTTTCTGTTGGTAGTTTTAATAGATTTGGTAAGGGTTATTCACCATTTCAGCGGAATTTTACCTGCTGCTTTTTTCACGTCCAATGCAAAACAGTGGATGTTTATCCTTGGTTTGTCAGGGATTATTATCACCGTTGCAAGCGGTTATGTAAATGCCATTTCACCCCGAACCCGAATAATGGAACTTGCCGTTGATAAAACTGCCGGAAACCTTAATTCACTGAAAATTGCCATGGCTTCCGACATCCATTTAGGAACCATTATTGGACCCAGACGTACTTCGAAACTTGTAAAGAGCATCAATGCATTAAAACCGGACATTATTTTACTGGCTGGCGACATTGTAGATGAGGATTTGACTCCTGTTATTAACCAAAATCTTGGCGAATGTCTGAAGCAATTGCATGCGCCCTATGGCGTTTATGGTATTACAGGCAATCATGAGTATATAGGTGGAGCAGAATCCGCTGTAAAATATCTGGAAGGGCATGGAATTACCATGCTTCGCGACAGCGTGATAAAAATCAACAGCAGCTTTTATGTAGCGGGTCGTGAAGACCGTGACAAGAACCGTTTTAGCAAAGTAAAACGGCTCGAAGTCAACGAATTGCTGAATAACATGGATAAAACCCTGCCCATCATTTTGCTCGACCACCAACCATTTGCCCTTGACAAAGCAGTAGCTGCCGGCGTTGATCTTCAGCTCTCGGGGCATACCCACCACGGACAACTCTGGCCTTTGAATTATGTAACCCGGGCAATCTATGAAGTAAGTATGGGTTATCTGAAAAAAGGCAGTACACATTTTTACGTTTCACCGGGGTTCGGTGGATGGGGCCCTCCGGTTCGCATTGGCAACCGACCCGAGGTGGTACTAATAGAACTTACTTTTAAAAAAGCCCTGTAATACTAAAATTGCACTATCTATTTCATGAAAATCATTCTCTTCTCTACACTTGCAAATCGCGGATGAAGCTGCATGCCCCGTGCTTACCGTTGGGAAAATCATTAGGTGGAGGGTTTGCTCTGAATAAATTACTAAAGATGATTTACATAGCAATGTATCGGTGGCCAAAGGGTAATGAGCGGTAATAATCGCCGGGTCTAACAGACTTCTTTTACGCTTATTTATTGACGGTTCCTTTTATCAATCACTTATCGAATGCGTAATCTTTCAATTCTTCAAGTTCTTTTTGAATTTGATTTTCCCAAATCAATTGTTTGTCTGTCAATAATCCGTAATTTGTTTCTCTATCGTACACAATTCTCCTGTTAGAAAATTCGGTCATTATTTCTTGATTTAGTTCTTCAACGAATTGCGTACCTGAAGCAATCTTCTTTCTTTTTTCTTTTAGTCCCTTTCGAAACTGCCGGGTGTAAATTTCGCATAAGTCAAATAGTGTCTGTTGATAGCGAAGAGATTCGCTAACATTACTCGTGGTGTCAATCCAGGAGGCTGAAACAATAATGTAGTTGCGAACTTTATTGTTAAAATTCTTAGTCATAAAGTCAAATCCGTTCACTTGATAATCAACGGAAAATTGAGCAAATGAAGAATTTTCTCTATTACTTATTTTAATTCCAAAGGCATCTGTTGTAAGCTTATTTGTGGCACTCCAAAAAACAAGATTCTTCTCCAAATTCTGTCCGTAAGAATAGAGAATACTTACAAGAAATAAAGTCGTCAATGCTTTGATTTTCATAAATTATATCAATTTGATGCAGCAATCTCCAATATAGTTATGGTTAGAATTTTGCATAAAAACCCTTTCGCAGCATACAAATATAAAAAGCTATTCAATATGGCAGGTTTTAAAATTTTAACTAAATATACTTTTTCACTACTGACCGGAGATTGAATACAAGTAAATTTACAAACAAAGTTGTAAAGGGATTAAGTTTTTGCCGTTGATACTGTTGTGAAAACATTATAAATGGCAATAGTAAATACTATAAGTTGTCTACATCAAACTTATAGTAAAATTCATACAACATTTGTAAAATGATATGAATGCGGAATTTAGGCTGTTATACAGGCCTTGCTGCTATAATTAAATACCAAATTCCTGTTTAATTTTATCGATATAATCCGTTTTTTCCCATCCAAAAAATTCCACTTTTTTAAAGTGCCGGGTTTCTCCATTTACCTGTTTGTCAATGGTTGAACCGTTTGAGTAGTATACTTCCACCTCTTTTTCATATGGGTCGCGGCCAAAATGACCGTAGGTGGCCGTTGCCTGATAAATTGGATTTTTAAGGCTGAATCGGTTTATGATTGCAAAAGGTCTAAGGTCAAACAACTTTTTAATTTTTTCAGCAATCATTCCATCGGTCAGAATATTACCCTCGTTGTCCTTTACTTTGGCTGTTCCGAAAGAGTTTACGTACACACCAACCGGATTAGCTACTCCAATGGCATAAGCCAACTGAACCATCAGTTCATCGGCTACTCCAGCTGCTACCATATTTTTGGCTATATGCCTTGCGGCATAAGCAGCAGAGCGATCAACTTTCGATGGGTCTTTGCCCGAGAATGCCCCACCCCCGTGTGCACCTTTACCTCCATAGGTATCCACGATAATTTTTCGACCGGTGAGTCCGGTGTCACCATGTGGGCCTCCAATGACAAACCTGCCGGTTGGATTCACATGCAATGTATAATCCTGGTCAAGGAAAAGGGCTTTCACCCGCTCCGGCACCTGTTGAATGACTTCCGGTATCAAAATCTCTTTTATGTCCTTTTCAATTTGCAGGCGCATTTTTTCATCTGCTTCATCCGGGGGCAACAAGGGATCCGCAAAATCATCGTGTTGGGTTGATATTACGATGGTATCGATGCGCACCGGCATATTGTGGTTGTCATATTCAATGGTTACCTGTGATTTTGCATCCGGACGCAAATAAGTCATTAGTTTGCCCTCTTTGCGGATACGTGCCAACTGCTGCAAAAAGATGTGCGACAGCTCAATAGGCATGGGCATGAGATTGTCCATGTCGCGCGTGGCGTATCCAAACATCATCCCCTGATCACCGGCTCCCTGGTCTTCGGGATTCTGGCGGTTAACCCCACGGTTAATGTCAGCAGATTGTTCATGAATGGTTGAAATTATTCCGCAACTTTCAGCTTCAAAACGATATTCATTATTGGTATATCCAATTTCAGCCAATGTTTTTCTAACCACCTTCTGCAAATCCACATAACCTGTAGTAAGCACCTCACCACTGCAAACCGTTAAACCGGTAGTGACCAATGTTTCGCAGGCTACCTTGGATTCAGGGTCGAAACGTAAGAATTCATCAAGCAATGCATCAGAAACCTGATCGGCTACCTTATCGGGATGACCTTCTGAAACCGATTCAGAAGTAAATAGATATGACATGTCAATAAAATTAAACAATGAATATTCAATAGCGGAAACGTATGATTAATGGCGGGCGTTGCTTTAGCATTTTTTTTAATGGTTGCAATCAATCAAATCTTTCCATCAGGATATTTTCCTTCGCCGCAAAGGTAAATATTATTCCTCAAAATAAGAGGTATTTATGGATGAGAATTTTCTTTTTGAGTAAGCTGCTGAAAAATATCCTCCAGCCGGTTGGCAGCTTTTTGCATAGAAAGCACTGAAAGATTATGGGTTACCGCCAGTTTAAATAAATCCTGACGAATATCGGTCTGGGCATCGGATTCAAGCGTCCATGTATTTGTACCCGTATTTTTAACATTTTTTACACCCTTTACCTGCTTTAACAGTGCCTGATCTATCATTTGATCAAATTCCACAGTAACTATGCTCACTTCACCTTTTCGGGTAACCAGACGGGCGGTTGAATCATCAGCCACAATTTTACCTTTGTTGATAATTATGGCGCGGCTACACATGGCCTCCACCTCTTGCATGATATGGGTGGAGAGGATAACGGTTTTTTCTTTGCCTATACGGGTAATTAATTGACGAATATCAACCAGTTGGTTTGGGTCTAGTCCCGAGGTAGGTTCATCAAGTATCAATACCTCCGGATCGTGAATTAAAGCCTGCGCCAAACCCACCCTTTGACGAAAGCCTTTGGAGAGCGCCCGTATTTTCTTTCCTTTTTCAGGATTTAACCCTGTAATCTCCATCATTTCATCCACCCGACCCGGCGTGGCTTTACCCAAATGATGCAAACCTGCTATAAATTCCAGGTATTCGCGAATGTACATGTCAATGTATAAGGGGTTGTTCTCCGGAAGATAGCCAATTTTCCTGCGCACTTCAAGGGAGTGTTCACGCGTATCATAGCCATACACACTTACGGTGCCTATAGTGGCCGGAATAAAACAGGTGATGATTTTCATCATAGTAGATTTCCCTGCACCATTGGGCCCAAGTAAACCCACTATTTCTCCCGGCTGAATACGAAACGAGACATCATTGAGCGCAAGCTGCGCCCCATAATTTTTATAAATATGATTTACCTCTATTGACATAACGAACAAACTGTTTACAATGATGCAAAGTTAATAAACTTAACGGGCTGGATACCGGTATAAATTTTATGCCCATAAAAATTTAGCGGATAATTTCAGCTTTTCGACACCTATGGGATGGATAAAGACAATATATGCATTGGACGAAAAAAGGTAAAGTAACATCCAATGGTACAAGAAATTATACATCCCATTGAAAAAAAAAGCCCCGGCATAAACCGGGGCTTTCATCACATTAAGTTACACGAGTACTCCAAGTAAAACAAGTTGCGTTAAAATTAATTAACGTTTAACGACGAATTTTCGTGTAGTTGAGGGAGTATTATTTAGCATGAGCGAGTAAAAATATATTCCGTCGCTTAGATTGCTTACATCAATCGAAAGTTTTCCTTCCACTTGCTCCACAGCCTGGCTATACACGGTAGTGCCCAATAGATTGGTAACTTTTACAACCGCATTTTGCGACAAGTCAGGAAGCGCGTATTCAAAATAAACCAAAGTAGAGGCCGGGTTAGGAAACGCATTGGATAGTCGTGCTTTAACCGGCTTCTGATCTTCCAAACCTAAATAACCTATCTGGAAATGAACAATAAATGAAAGTGTGTCATTAATATTTTCGGTATTATACACGGTAAACCTTACCGATGAGGTACCATGATTGCCATTGTGGCGGTAGTCGCACCTGAATGAATCATCCGAAGCACCGGGAGACAAAGTGATAGCATCTGGTGTATCGTAAACATTCCAGGGATAACAAACACCCCAGCAGATATTGGAACGTGTGTTTTCAACCAACGACAGATCGTACTTTTTCACTTTGACAGAAACATCAATGTTGTTGGTGTTTTTAATCTTTCCAATTATCTCTACGGGATCATTAACGGGGTCAACCAGAAAGGACAATTCCTGATTGTTGTTCACTGTTTTGCCATCCAATGTTACTTCAAAGGAATGTTCGTTAATGGTATATACTCGGTATTGCACGATAAGTGAAGAAGAATCGGCCGGGTTATTAACATCAAAAAAGGTAAACCTTACCCGTGAGTTGCCTTCATTGCCGTTGTGTTTGTAATCTCCGTGAAAAGAAGTTTCGCTGCCACCCAAAGGAATAATTACCGGTTCGGGTGATTCAAAAACCTGGGAGGGATAACAATAAGTGCCCCAACAAAAACTTGCCTGTGTATTTTCAGGAAGTGATATATCATATCTTTTCACTTTAACCTCAAGATCACCGTTGCCAAAATTCGACACCACAAGCGGGACTTCAACCGGGTCGGTATCCGGTGTACTAAAGACCTCTATTTCGGCATCATTCGGCAACAAAAGATCACCATGAAACAGGTTTAATGAAGTTTGCGCCTTAAGTCCAAAACCAAGGCCAACGAATATCGAAAATAAGAGTATAATTTTTTTCATGAGGAAGAGAATAAATTTAACATGCGATTTATTGCAAAAATCGTGCTAAACCGGATTTGGAAGAAAGAATTAAAAAATCCTCCGACTTTGCTTCTGCAAAACTATAAAGTTCTGGTGAATATGAATACTTTTTAACGATAATTTTTTAAAATATTTAAAAAGTAAGCTCATTTCAGCTAATCTTATGGCATATTGACTGAAGATATGTATCATATATCAATAACCACACAGGGCTATTGGGTTTACCTTATTCATGAAAAGTTCTCTTTATGATGGTCAAACAGCTTATCATTTTACCTGAATGTTAATTCCGGCTTCAAAATTTTGAATCAATATTTTCATTCAATACTAAAAAATCTGGAACTGCATTCAAAAAGTCAAGGCTTCCGGCAGTGTAATCTATTTTTGCACAGTGATGCACC
>JAQVEI010000541.1 GCA_028697695.1 Lentimicrobiaceae bacterium | reverse complement strand
ATAATGTGATTGATGGCCAAATCGCCCATCACCCTGGATTCAATTTGTGTTTTGCTGATATAGTTCTCCAGCTTCATTTCGTACCGTGCCTGCATTTCACGTGCAGTAAGCACTTCATGGTCTTCAAACATTTTCACCGTGGCAGGATCAAGCAACGATTTCAATGCCCGCGGTGTATCGGGAAGTATAGGTAAACCCCGGAGTTTTGCTTCCTTTGTCCAGTCTTCACTATAGCTATTGCCTTCAAAACAAATACGCTGCGACTCTCTAAAGTAAGACTTCATCACGGCAAACAATGCATTATCTTTTCGTATTCCTTTGGCAATCAATGCATCCACTTCGGCACGAAATTTTCGCAACTGTTCAGCTACAATAATATTTAAGGCAATCATTGGAATGGCGCAACTGGATGATGAGCCCACTGCCCGGAACTCAAACTTATTGCCCGTAAATGCAAATGGCGAGGTACGGTTGCGGTCGGTATTATCAAGCAATATTTCCGGAATTCGGGGGATATTCAGGTTATTGCCATTTGTTTCACCGGCTTTGGTAAGCACTTTTTTATCGGTCTTTAAAATCCTTTCAATGGTTTGGGTAAGCTGGGTACCTATGAAAGCGGAAATAATTGCCGGTGGGGCTTCATGAGCGCCCAGCCGCAAATCGTTGCCTGCCGACGCCACATGGGCTCGTAAAACTGAAGAGTGCGTGTTGAGCGCTTTGAGAATATTGGCCAGGAATACCAGAAACCGCAGGTTGGTTTTGGCAGAGCGTCCCGGAGAAAGCAAATTTTCTCCTGCATCGTTTTGAAGTGACCAGTTGTTGTGCTTGCCCGAGCCGTTCACGCCGGCATATGGTTTCTCGTGTAGTAAAACGTTATACCCATGACGTTTGGCTACTTTTTCAAGCAAATACATTACCAGTTGGTTGTGGTCGACAGCTACATTTACTTCTTCAAAAATTGGAGCTACTTCAAACTGATTGGGCGCCACTTCATTGTGACGGGTACGCACGGGAATGCCGAGCAGATGGGCCTCGTATTCAAATTCACGCATGAAATCCATCACCCTTTCGGGTATGATACCAAAATAATGATCGGAAAGCTGCTGATCCTTGGCGCTTGAATGTCCAAAAAGGGTACGACCGGTAAGCACCAGATCAGGACGGGCATTAAACAGTGCACTATCCACCAAAAAGTACTCCTGCTCCCAGCCAAGGGTAGCAGTAACCCGCCGGGTATTCTTGTCGAAGTACTGACAAACCGCCAGTGCTTCGCGATCCAGCGAAAAGGAAGCTTTCAAAAGCGGTGTTTTATAGTCGAGAGCTTCTCCTGTGTAAGAAACAAAAATGGTAGGAATACACAGGGTTTGATCAATAATAAAAGCCGGTGACGTAGGATCCCAGGCAGTATATCCCCTTGCCTCAAAAGTATTGCGAATACCACCGCTGGGAAAGCTTGAAGCATCAGGCTCCTGCTGAATGAGCTCATTCACATTAAACGATTCCAATGCCTTGCCATTGGAGGTGAGCTGTAAAAAAGCATCGTGTTTTTCGGCAGTACTGCCGGTAAGCGGATGAAACCAATGCGAGAAATGGGTTGCTCCTTTGCCCATAGCCCAGGCTTTCATAGCAGAGGCCACCTGGTCGGCTACCAAACGACTGATCTTTTCACCGGTTTCGCCTGCTTTGCGGACACTTTCAAAGGCTTCGTGCGACATGAATTCACGCATTTTGTCGAGGTTAAATGTACGTGAACCATAATAGTCTGAAATTCTTCCCGTTATCTCCGGCAATTTACGGCGCGGACGCGAAAAGGCCATCTCTATGGACTTGAAGCGAATGTTACTCATAACTTAGAGGTTTTATTGAACAGTGGTATCAAACATCATTTTATCCAAAAATGTTTATTTAGATGAAAAATGCCATTTATAAGTTACTTTTTTGAACTATGCGGGCTTGTTTCAGGCGTGGAAACCATCAAAACGCCAATAAAAACCAAAAAACCATTCAACAGCAACAATTCGAATCCAAATTTATAGCCATTAAATAACTGTTCAGAGTATTCGTTGATATAATAACACAATATGGGTGCAGCAACAGCAATATACGGAATAAAACGATCATTGGCTCTCCGTTTGGTAAATAAGCCAAATGCGAAAAGCCCAAGTAGGGGCCCATAAGTATAGCCTGCAATGGTAAATAGTTTATTGATAACCGATTCGTCGCTGATGGCTCTAAAAAAGACAACGAGTGCGGTGAGGAAAAAGGCAAACCCCAGATGTACGAACATTCTGATGTGTACTTTTTGTTTGTCGTTGAGGTTTTGATTTTCGTTTAAGCCGAGAATGTCAATACTAAAGGAAGTGGTTAGCGCGGTAAGTGAGCCATCAGCGCTGGAGTAGGCCGCAGCCACAAGGCCAATAAGAAAAACAATACCGGCAAAAGTACTCAGATGGGTTAAAGCTATGGTTGGGAAAAAGTCATCACTCCGGACGGGAATCTCAATGCCCATTTTCCCCGCATAAATATACAACATAGCACCCAGGCTAAGGAACAGCAAATTTACCGGTATGAGTGACCAGCTCATCAGATAAATGTTTTTCCTGGCATCTTTCAGGTTGCGGCAGGTAAGGTTTTTTTGCATCATATCCTGGTCCAGGCCTGTCATTACAATAGCAATAAAGGCACCACTTACAAACTGTTTCAGGTA
>JAQVEI010000024.1 GCA_028697695.1 Lentimicrobiaceae bacterium | reverse complement strand
AAGATCATATTGTCCGTTGATGGACTGCACGTGCCGTTACCATTCACAGTAAGGGTTAAGGTAACGTTGTTGTCGCCGGCTCCCGGTGTGTAAGTTGCATTCAGGTTCGAGGGATTGTTAAAAGATCCACCCCCGTTGTGGCTCCACAAAAGCGTGGTATAATGGCTTGCTGTTGCTCCCGTCAGCGTATAGCTGTTTCCGGTACAGGTGCTGGCATCATTTCCTGCATTGGCCACCGGTGCGGGATTTACCATAACATTAAAATCAGAAGAAAAAGACCCATTGCCACAGGCATTTACCCCGCGTGTGCGCACAACACCCGAAACAGCACCTGATCCGCTGTTAAGTGTTATGGTTGAGCCTGTAGCTGAACCATTAACGGTGAATCCGGCCGGGAACTCCCACTGATAACTGCTTGCATAGGCTACTGGCGCAATGCTAAAGACCAGGTTATTCTGATTCTGACAAACCGATGCAGGGCCACTTACTTCACCTGCAGCGGCCGGTAAATTGTTAACAGTAACGGCAAAAGCAGCCGACCACTGTCCGGCGCCGCAACCATTGGTTCCCCTTACAGAGAGGTTGCCCGAGGAGGCGGTGGGGCCGTAACTTACAGTAATTTGATTGGTATTTGACCCGTTGGTGATGGTTGCCCCGGCAGGAAGCTGCCATTCGTAACCATTGGCAAATCCAATAACCGGCACCGAATAGGTTACATTGGCCTGACCCTGACACACGGTGGATGACCCTGTGATACTGCCGGGATTTTGCGGAAGACGATGGGTGGTGATGGCAAGAGCCGGTGACCAGGCTCCATTACCACAAGCGTTTACTCCCCTGACCCGTATGTTGCCTGATGAGGCTGAAGCTGAAAAATCAACAGTGATGTTTTCGGTGTGGTCGCCTGAAACTATAGTAGCCCCGGCAGGAAGTGTCCATTCATAGGTAACAGCATTAAGCACCGGACTTACTGAATAGTTTACTCCGGTTTGGCCCTGACAAACAGAGGAAGGGCCGGTTGCAGCCGCTGCCATGGAAGGAAGGGGATTTACTTTAACAGTAACCACACCTCCGGTAATGATACCCGGACAATCATCGGCATCAAAAATCGTTTCCAGTTTGTAATCACCGGCATTTCCGGTTGACAGCAAATAAGGACTGCTGACAATATTGGTGATTTCAGGCTGTAAAATACCATTGACACTGTATACTACACGCCAGGGGGTGGCCCCATTGGAAATATTGATGGATAGAACAGTTGAACTACCCTGACAAATGGTTGCACCTCCGCTAAGATAAGCCTCCGGTGGGTTGGCACAGGGTTGTGCCGTCAACTGTAAACTGCCAATTAGCGCGAGGATAAAAAGCGCAGTATTTACATGTTTCCCCCCGAAAATTCTGTAAAAAGTCTTCATATTCAGTAACTTAAATTTCGCCTTAAAAAGAACTTTGTTCAGGGAAAGGTTGTATAGTTTGTCTGACCCTGAATCATTTGTTTATCATAATATTGGCAGGAAGTAACCGGGCAACAGGATGGAAAAAAATTTTTTTCATGAAAAAAAAAGAAACTTTGATTAATAAACTCCTCATTAAGAATGCGTTAACATCATAAAAAAAATTTACTATTTGTTCTGTTTAATTAACAATAGTTAGTGCGCAATACCTTGATCTATCACAACATAGTGAATCCACAGGGATGTAAAATTTTTTAACTGCCCGAAAAACTTATCTGTTTTCACAAAAACTAATAATTGTAGGGAATTGGTGGAATTTCTGGTGTGTAGATGTTAACTTTGCATTGTCTCTTTTTCTTTGGTTTGGTTCAAAAGTCTACATCATGAATTTTCCTTCCAGTTTGAAAGTATTTACTTTAAATAATGGCATCCGGATTCCCGTGATCGGGCTGGGGGTTTATCAAATGCCGGATGGAGATCGCACTCAACAGGCAATAGATCGTGCGCTAAAATCAGGCTACCGCCTAATTGACACTGCATCCATCTATCACAATGAAACATCTGTCGGCAGAGCAGTCCGCAGCAGCCTTATACCCCGGGAACAAGTGTTTATTACAACCAAACTCTGGAATGCCGATCAGGGTTATGATCAGGCCCTGCGGGCTTTTGAGAAAAGCCTGACGAATCTTCAAATGGACTATGTGGATTTGTTTCTTATTCATTGGCCGGTTCAGGGCAAGCGCAAAGATAGCTGGAGAGCACTGGAAAAGATTTATGATGAGGGACGTTGCAAAGCCATAGGTGTAAGTAACTACATGAAAAACCATTTGGAAGAGCTGCTTTCCTATGCTAATGTTAAACCGGCTGTAAATCAGATTGAACTTCACCCCTACCTGTTTCATGAGCGCGCAGATATTATAAACCTTTGCCGGCAAACTGAAATTATTCCGATGGCCTACAGCCCGCTTACGCGTGGCACCCGGCTTAATGATGGTGTGCTGGTGAAACTGGCCAAACGTTACGAAAAAACCACCGCGCAGTTGTTGCTTCGCTGGGGAATACAACAGGGCTTCACTGTAATACCCAAATCGGCCATACATTCGCGCATAGAAGAAAACATTGACGTTTTCGATTTTGAAATCAGCGCTACAGATATGGAAAAGCTCAATGATCTGAGTCAGGGATATGTTACCGGCTGGAACCCCTCCGGTCTGCCATAAATGATTACCTTTGTATATTAAATTCACCAACTCTATGAACAGATATAAAGATTTAACACCGGAGAAAATTGATGAACGCATAGCGCAACTGCTGGCTTTGCCCTCCACTAATTTTTCCAACCGGCAGGATATGATGCGTTTTGCTTTGAGCTGCCTCGACCTCACCACCCTTGAAGGCACTGACAATACGCTTAAAATAGAAACCCTGTGCAAAAAGGCCGTAAGCTATCAGTCCAAAGGTCTGCCCAATGTTGCAGCCGTTTGCGTTTACCCCGTTTTTGTGCATCAGGCCAAAGCGCTTTTATCGGGCAGTAATGTAGCCTCTGCCTGTGTAGCCGGAGCATTTCCTTCGGGGCAGTCGCCCATAGAAGTTAAGCTGGCAGAGGTAAGATATGCTGTTGCAGAAGGTGCCGATGAAATAGATATGGTTATTTCGAGAGGAAAGTTCCTGGAGGAGAATTTCATTGAGGTTTTTGATGAAGTAAATGCTATAAAAGATGCCTGCGGAGAGGCGCATCTTAAGGTGATTCTGGAAACAGGTGAATTGCTGGCTGCCGACAAAATTTATGATGCTTCGGTGCTTGCTATGAAAGCGGGTGGCGATTTTATTAAAACATCCACCGGTAAAATAAGCCCGGCCGCCACTCCACAGGCTGCATTCATGATGTTAACCGCCATTCGCGACTATCATCAATCCACAGGAAAAAAAGTTGGATTTAAAGCTGCCGGCGGGGTTTCCACGCCCGAACAGGCGAGCGTTTACATACAATTGACCGAACAAATACTTGGCCATGAATGGCTTACACCTGAACTTTTCAGAATAGGCGCCAGCAGACTGGCAGACAACCTGGAAGAACTCCTGAGTAAGCCCGAAAACCTGTAACTGAGCCATCCCACACAGGCAGCCAACAGGCTAACACCTGCCCTGCTTACATTAAGCCGGTGGGATGGACAAACCAAATACAAATTCAACAAATCAGCAAATGGATATAAAACTGGCTGTTCTTATCGATGGCGACAACATCCCTTCCGCTTATATTAAAGAGATGATGGAAGAAATTGCCAAATATGGCAATCCGACCATCAAACGCATATATGGCGACTGGACCAAACCCACACTGGCAAAATGGAAAAGCCTGCTTCTGGAAAACGCCATCACACCCATTCAGCAATACGGCTACACCACGGGTAAAAATGCCACCGATTCTGCCATGATTATTGATGCCATGGACATTTTGTATTCGGAAAAGGTAGATGGATTTTGCCTGGTTTCCAGCGACAGCGATTTCACCCGCCTGGCTACCCGGCTGCGTGAAGCAGGCATGCTGGTTTATGGTATAGGCGAAAAGAAAACACCCGAGCCATTCATCGTGGCCTGCGATAAGTTTATTTACATTGAAATTTTAAAAAGTCACGCCGGCGAAAACGACACCGGAACCAACGATCAAAAGTCATTGGGCAAACAAAGTGTGGATAAAATTACGCCACAGGTAATTAAACTTATCGCGTCCACCATCAACGACCTGGCCGATGATGACGGCTGGGCATTCCTGGGCGATGTGGGCAACCTTATACAGAAAAAGCAACCCAACTTTGACTCCCGAAACTATGGCTTCCCGAAATTAACGCCGCTCATCAATTCCATTAAAGACTTTGAAATTGATCAGCGCGAAAGCCCTAAAGGACGGTTTAAGCTTATTTATGTGAAAATCAGGGAGAAAGCGAAGGGAATGGGGAAGAAGTAATCTGGGTGTTTTACACTATTAATATTAATTCTCCTGGCAATGTATTTTATAAAAGGCTCATTGCTACTGAGTTTTATCAACATTTTGGTTTACCGGCAAACTATCAGAGAGCCGTTTGGTCTGATTGCCAATGCCTGAAACCTTTTTTGGTGGATAGAGTAAAGTATTGGAATTGGATACAAGGTGAAAATTGTAAAATCACCCGATATATATCAAAAGGTTATCCTTCCCAGGTGAACAAAAGCTGACTGATAAAAACCATTCAGCAAGGTTCGAATTGTGACTATTTACCGCCTGCCAAATTGAATTGATTACTATATTTGTATAATCCGAAAGATTTTTACGCGGACTCCCGTTGCAGGGAATTTTTAAAACATGACAAACATAAAAAGTGTAAAAAAACCATGAAAGTGATCGCAGAAACACCGGATCAATACATTGAACAACTGGCTGACGATAGAAAAAATGCAGTTGAGCAATTGCGAAAAACCATTCTTGACCATTTGCCAACAGGATTTTCTGAAACAATAAGCTATGGAATGATTGGTTTTGTAGTTCCCCATACAATATACCCTAACGGCTACCATTGCGACCCTAAACAACCATTGCCTTTTATCAGCATTGCCTCACAGAAAAATTATTTAGCCCTTTATCACATGGGACTGTATGCCAATCCTGAATTGCTAAAATGGTTTGCTGACGAATACCCAAAACACTGTAAAACTAAATTGGATATCGGAAAAAGCTGTATCCGCTTTAAAAAACCTGATCAAATTCCGCATGAACTTATTGGTGAACTTTGTTCAAAAATGACCACTGAACAATGGATTAAAATTTACCAAGACACTTTAAAACGATAGATTATGAAGTACTTTAGTTGATGTGGGGATAGGTTGATGTGAGTATGTTGGGAAAGGTTGATGTGGGATGGATTAACGAACGCGATTGTTGCAATTTTACATAAACAAAAAGCACAAACCAATTAATGGGAAAGAAAAAATGGCCTAAAAAATCGCATGTAGCTATGGTGGTTAAACGCTAACAGCATTGGTATGTTCCGATAGCACCTTCTTTCGGTGGACAGGAAAGCTATCCCAATCCGCCATTATGCCACGTGCCAAACCGTTAGGCAACAGTGTAACAGAAAAACAAAATGAGCAGGTTAATATTAATATTCATTTTAACGACCGTGGTGTTTTCTTGTTCAAAAGAAAAGCGTTCAAACAAAGCAGCATCAAAAATGCAGGACTTTGTAATTAATATTTCTAATTATGCCAGGGAATATGACCCCGATTTCATCATTATTCCACAAAATGGAATAGAGCTGGCTTTTAATAATGCTGACCAAAATGACGGACTAAACGCCCCTTATCTAAGTTCAATAAACGGCATTGGCGTTGAAGAACTTTTTTATAATGGTGATTATTCGCTGGACAATGAACGACTTTCGATGCTTCAGCAGTTAAAAGCATTGAAAATGATAATGGTTTCTGAATTTGTAACAAACAATGATAATATCTCCGACGCTTTCACCAAAAATTATAATCAGGGGTTTATTTGTTTCACAAGGAATAGCGATAATTATCACTACATACAAATACCCGACAGTGTTCCAAAAGAAAACACAACAGATATTTCAAGTCTGTCACTGGCACAAAATTATCTCTACCTCATCAGCACAGACAATTACTCATCAAAACAAGATATGATTAATGCTATTTCAGCAACAAATTTTGATGTCATCCTAATGGATTTGTTCTTTGAGGAAACCGAATTTACATCATCCGAAATAGACCAGTTAAAATTAAAAGCCAAAGGCGGACAACGCCTTGTTTTATCATATATAAGTATTGGATCAGCAGAAAAGTACCGTTATTACTGGAAAAATAACTGGGGGCTGCATCATCCACTCTGGTTAAAAAGAAAGTATGATGGCTATGACGATGAATTCTGGGTTAAATTCTGGAAGAAAGACTGGCAAGACATTATTTACGGTAGTGACAATTCATACATGAAAAAAATTATTAATGCGGGTTTTGATGGAGCTTATTTAGACAATGTGGAAGCATATTATTTTTTATATTACAAGGAATAACCACTCGGGCGACATGTGTTTTGCATGTTCGGGTAACGAAGTTCTGGATTTTATCGAATAGTTTGGTGCCTTACCTTTCAAATAAAAAATATTTATTTATAGGTGACAATCATGATGATTGTTTGTTTGTAGCAAATATAAACGGGTTGACAGAGAACTGCTTTTATCTGTGCAATTTGAGTGTAACCATTGATGGAAGATGTAATATGAGGCGATTATGATAGAAATATTCAGGAAATTCCAGGTCGCGCAGATATTCTGATAAAAACTGCTAAAAAGATTGTTGACACCATGAAAATTAACGGGAACTCAAGGTTGTCCCTGTACTGACTTTTCCCGCAACACGAAAACCGTCAACCAACAAAAGTTATTTGCTATCACGCAGAGAGCGGTATAAAGAAAGTTTGTACTTTTAACACGGATTCTGATGGCAGCGATGCCAGGTCTTCAAAAATGCCTGACAGCGCGTACAGCGAGCGTTAGCACCAAAACAAAGGCATCTCCATTTAATCACTTTTAACATGTGGTACGACACAAGCCGCCATGAAACCAAAAGAGCTTATTTTTTTGTCACTGCACAAATTGAAATAAGTATATTTATAGGATAAAACAGTAAAAGGATAAAGAGAAGATATGACAGATTTTTTTACACACTTAATGCACGAGTTTCAATTACCATTGGAAAATCCGGTACTGATATTTTCATTGATCCTGTTTATAATTTTGTTATCACCTATTTTGTTAAAACGATTAAATATACCGGGTATCATTGGATTAATTGTAGCAGGTGTCATTATAGGACCCTATGGTTTTAATATCCTTGAAAAAAATTCTGCGGTTGATCTTTTTTCTACAATCGGACTGCTTTACATTATGTTTATAGCGGGACTTGACCTGGATATAAATGAGTTTAAAACCAATAGAAAAAAAAGCCTTTTGTTTGGACTTTTTACCTTCATATTGCCATTAGGAATTGGTTTTCCTGTTTGTTATTACCTGCTTGGATATGACTTTAATGCCAGTTTTCTAACTGCCAGTATGTTTGCAACCCATACCCTTGTTGCATACCCAATTGTCAGCAAATTAGGTGTTTCAAAAAATCAAGCGGTGGCCGTTACAGTTGGTGGCACCATATTAACAGATACGGCCGTACTCATCACTTTGGCCATAATTATGAGTAATAGTCAGGGTAATCTCAATTCAGAATTTTGGATACGATTAGGTATTTCATTAGCGATTTTCTCCGCTATTATGTTTCTGATAATTCCAAGGATTGCCAAATGGTTTTTTCGCAAGCTTGAAAGTGAAAAACATTCACACTACATTTTTGTCTTATCGATGGTTTTTTTAGCAGCATTTTTAGCAGAGGTTGCGGGTGTGGAACCTATTATCGGAGCTTTCGTTGCAGGTTTAGCGTTAAATAAACTCATCCCTCATTCATCTGCATTGATGAACCGGATTGAATTTATCGGCAATTCCCTTTTCATCCCGTTTTTCCTTATAAGTGTCGGAATGCTCGTTAATGTGAGGGTAATATTAACCGGTCCAACTGCTCTGATAGTTGCGGGAACACTCTCAGTTGTGGGACTATTTGGAAAATGGCTTGCTGCATTTTTTACTCAACTTATATTCAAGTATTCTAAAGCTCAACGACAACTGATATTCGGGTTGAGCGGTGCACATGCTGCTGCAACGCTTGCGGTAATTCTGGTGGGTTATAAAGCTGAAATCTTAGACGAAAATATCCTAAACGGGACAATTATACTTATACTGATAACCTGTATAATCGCTTCCTTCGCCACAGAAAAAGCTGCTAAAAAAATTGTAATTGAATCCAAAGATGATACACATAGTCTTTCAAAAGCAAATGGAGTTAACAACGAACACATACTCTTACCCATCGCCAATGTTTCCAACATAGAAAAACTGCTGGAATTTGCCACTTTTATAAAAGACAATAAATCAGTAAACCCTGTATCCATCCTTTCTGTAGTTTGCAACAACAGCGAAGCTGAAATCAATATCCTTAAAGCA
Source organism: Lentimicrobiaceae bacterium (assembly GCA_028697695.1). Lineage (GTDB taxonomy): Bacteria > Bacteroidota > Bacteroidia > Bacteroidales > Lentimicrobiaceae > Lentimicrobium. The sequence continues at coordinate 3,011 of JAQVEI010000024.1, read as the reverse complement.
AGAAATGAACTGGAAAAAATTGTAAGAGAAGCTTCAGCCTCTGAAACTAAAGTAAACATTATTACAACCATAGATTACAATGCAGCAAGCGGCATTATTCGTATTTCGAAAGAAATTATGGCTGACATAATTATTTTGGGATGGCCTCAACGAGCAGGTTTTATTGACAAACTAATTGGCGATAAAGTGGATAGCATTTTGAATAATACATACAAAACGACTTTTATCTGTCATTTAGAACAGCCAATGGTTCTCCACAAGAGAATTGTAATTGCAGCTCCGCCGCTGGCGGAACACGAATTCGGATTTAGTATGTGGGTAAGCAAAATAGCCAGGCTTGCTCAGGAACTAAGTATTCCTATGGTGCTATACTGCGGTGAAGCAACTCAAAAAGCAGTTGAAAAAGTTTTTAAAAAAGCCAGGCTTACTGCTTCAATTACGGCAAAATCTTTCACCGATTGGGAAGATTTTCTCGTGCTCTCAAGATATATTCATGAAGATGATATGTTCGTGTTGGTTTCTGCGCGAAAAAGTGCAACTTCTTACCTGGGTTTTCTCGACAATTTACCAGCTAAACTTGAAAAGCACTTCGCAACAAATAGCAGGATCGTCATTTATCCTCAACAATACATAGACAACATGGGTGGCGAACAGTACAATGACATTTCCACAGAGTCCCTGAATAAGGGAATAGAAGCCGTGCAGAAAATTGGTAAAGGAATTGGCTCAATTTTCAAAAAGACAGACTATGAATAGATTACCTACTTTGAAAAAACACAACACCCATAGGACTTTTCACGGATGTAGAAACCACAAATACAGTCCGTATTTTCAGGAATATCACCCTTTTTAAACGTAACCTTTCGGCCATGGACATATTCCTAATGCCCGATGATTGATTTATAGTGCCTGGCAACAGCTCGTCAAGTCTGTTGGCCGGGTGATCAGCAATTTTGCAGAGGGTTTCTTTAAGCCAACTAAAGGGTTCGGCATCATTTATTTTGCATGTAGCTAAGAAAGACTTACACTCATCATATGTGAAAATAAGCGTTGGTTTTTGAAATTGTTTTCTCTATATTTGATACCTTATTGGAAGGTTCTTCATGCAGGTATATTCCGGCAGGCTCAACAATGGGACTGACGGGGCGAAGCTGTGAGAATCAAGCATCAAAAAGGATAGTTTAGCATAATTTTAAAGTTCGTATATCTCGCTAATAAATCATATATACGCAGTTATGAAAATCAAAATTTCTAAACAAAATCATCGGGATGAACCACGTCTAAAGCTGGAGTTCAACTACAATCAAACACTCATTGCCTTGGTAAAGCAGATTGAAGGCGCAAAATGGAGCAGAACGATGAAGGCATGGCACGTGCCGGATACGTCGGAAACACTCAGCCAGTCGAAAGTGCTGCTCGCTGAGCACGAATTATTGATAGCCGGGGAATTGGAAGCTCCGAAACTCATTGTAACCGAAGCCGTACCCATCAAAGAAGCACCAGCTAAAAATGTTAGCATAGAAGTAATTAACCGCAAGATATTGATAAAAATGCCCAAAAATGAAGCAGATACGAACTTCATAAAGTCATTAAAATACAGCCGATGGCTAAACAAGGAATTTCTGTGGCAAGTTCCTGATTATCCGGGCAATATGGATTTGATTAAAGATTATTTTGGGAGCCGCATTCATACCCTGAACATTCATGATGCCATTGATGTGCCGCCAAATGCAGGCAATCAAAAAACTATAGCGCGATATGAAGTCCTGTTTTTGAAAACCCGTTCGGGCAGGATGAAGGTTATTGCCGGTTTTAATAAAAAGATAATCTCAGCCATAAAAGCTATACCCTACCACCGCTGGGATTCAAAAAACAAATGGTGGACGATTCCATTTTCAGAAATATTTATGGCTCAACTAACAGCGGTATGCCAGACTGAAAACCTGCAAGTTATATTGGAAGAAGAGCCTGCCGGTGAAGCCGGGGTAAAGCGGATTTCGCCACTTGATGTGCCTGGTTTTCGAAGAGTACCGCAATCCTATATTGACAAACATATAGAACTTAAAAATAGTCCCAATACCATCAAAAGTTACGTTTCTGCTTTTGAGGAGTTTATAAATTATCATTATCGCCATGATATAGACTCTATTACAGAGCCGCAAATACTCGAATTTGTTCGGTTTCTGATTACAGAAAGAAAGGTTTCAACTTCCTATCAAAATGTATCCATAAACGCAATTAAATTTTACTATGAAAAGGTATTAAAAGGACAGCGCAAGTTTTATTTTGTTGACAGGCCAAAGCGGGACAAGACGCTACCCATAGTTCTAAACCTAGAAGAAATAACTGCGATGATTAAGGTTACCACCAATATTAAGCATAAGCTAATTATTATGTTTGGCTATTCATCAGGCTTGCGGTTGAATGAAATAATAAGCGTCAAATTGAGTGACATTGACAGGGAACGTATGCAACTGAGAGTGAATCAATCGAAAGGACGAAAGGACCGCTATACTATACTTTCGGGAAAGCTATTATCCGTTCTTGATGACTATATTAAGGAATATGCTCCGGATGATTTAATATTTACTGGAGCTGGTGGCAAACCTTACTCTGACAAATCGGTTCAGGAAGTGGTAAAAAATGCTGCAAAAAAAGCGGGTTTAATAAAGAACGTTACCCCAAAAACACTTCGGCACTCATTTGCTACACATTTGCTTGAAAATGGTGTGGACTTAAGGTATATTCAGGAACTGCTGGGACACAGCAGCTCGAAAACGACTGAAATTTACACGCATATTACTACAAAAGGATTTGAAAATATAAAAAGCCCGATGGATGGTTTGGATATTTAATTTTTTCTTATTTTTGGTATGGTATCTGACTTTATTTCAAGCCACTCATGGCTATACATAAGTCGAATATATACGCAATATTGCGTATATACACTCGTTGTAAGCAAGCCTAAAGAACGACCATACTCCGAAAAAACAGACATCTAAAAATCGAAC
>JAQVEI010000540.1 GCA_028697695.1 Lentimicrobiaceae bacterium | reverse complement strand
CTTATTATCATAATATGAGATATATTGGTTTCTTCGATAAGAAGCTAAAGACTACAACAATATGCCGGGAAACTCCTGAAAATAATTCCGCACTTATAGATGATATGAATGGTTTTATGCCGATCATTCCGCTTGATTTCACACAGGAAAATGAAATGATATCAGTTCTAAGCCCCATTGAAATCCTTCATTGGTTAGAGAATAACCATGATAAAGCCAACAGATTAAGAGAGGAAATGCAATGGTTGAATGATCTTACCGAAACCAGTAATCCTGTAATTGTAATAGCAAAATGTAAAAATTGATTATAATCCGAATTTGGTGCTGGTCAGGCTTAAGCATTAGTGCAGGGGGTTGTTGAGGGAGGAAGAAAATGAAGGGAAGAATAAGAAAAGCACAGGGCACAGGGCACAGGGCACAGAGGAAGAAGCTCAGGGCGCGGAGGAAGAAGCACAGAGCACAGGGCACGGGGACAGGTCTTGCAGGTCTTGCAAGTCGTGCAGGTCTTGCAAGTCTCTTACAATGAGGTTTTAGCTTAAGTAATTAGTAAATGGCGCAAGACGCATAACGCAAGGCCAACAACAAACTGACTGCAAAACCCTGAATTTTGAACCCCGAACTTTAAATTTGAACTACGCTAAACACATCACTTTCAACTTTCAACTTTTTACTTTCTACTTCAAAATGCCTCAATCACCACCACGACACTCTATTACAGGCCTTTCATATATACCGGGGGAACGCTGACCAGGGTATTGACTCCTGAAGGATATTACAACCCGGTAACAGCCAACTATTATTACTAATGCGAATTAAGAATTAATTCATCGCATTCATATTACATTGTCTTGCAGTCTCTTCCAATGTATTTTGCTGTCGAAAATATGGTCCGGGATATGTTATAACATTGTTATAACGGAACGGTACGCGGAATGGGGTGCACTCCTAATGAACTTGCGTCACGCGAGTTACCCCGTGGAGGAATACTGACGGCCACCCTTCCAGGGTGGAACTGGTGCTACTGTCCTTTACCCCGGGCGAAACCGAAACCGGGGCTATTGGAAGACCAGCCCTCCAGGCTGGTTGACCTTATGGGCATCATCGTCACCTGGCAAAAAAAACGACACGCGGCTAGCGGTTCAGGCTCTGTGTATTTTAAGTTCAAAGCTTCAGGTTAATTATGAATTATGAATTGCTAATTGATAGTTATAAGAAAAAGGGAAACATTACTTTAATAGACAAAAAAAATAAGAAATCATATATAACTTATGTAAAAGATTTTGAAGATGGTGGGATAACTAATGACTTTGACGGTGGTATTAATTTTCAGCCAGTAAGCTATTATTCTGAAATGGAAATGGAATACATGATTGGCTTTTTCAATCCTTATCAACTAAAAAACCATGTTGCCAGTGCCCAGTTTATTAACTCAGTTCCCAAATACATTGAAAATAAAAGTAAAGTCGAGAATTTGGCAAAAACCTTGACTGAAACAGATAATCCTGTTCTTATGCTTATAAAACTAAAGAACTAAATGCTATTTTTCATTCACAAAAATATTTTTATTAATCCAACGCCTAAACACAGACAATGAGTAAGTTGTTTGTCAAATTTGTAACGGTTTCGGCAACCGGATTCCCGTGTCTGCAAACAAGTTACACATTTTTTTGTAAGGAATTCAGAAATTGACTAGTTTTACTACCAGACATACAGATTAAGCTCTGCGCCCTGTACTAAACAAGGTTTTCGGTCTTAAATTTAATTGTAATAAAACCATATGAGCTATAAACCAAAGATCTTGATTATAATATTAATAATCAGCTATGTATGTGTTGTTGACGGGCAGGATGTGATCAAAACTTTTAATTTATCAAAATTGTCCACACCAACAATTGTAAGACTTTCCGATTTAGGTTTTGCAGAAATAGACTATATCCCATTGGAAACCAAAGAGCAAAGTTTGATCTCAAAGATAGATCTCGTTTTTTTCAATGATTACAGTATAAATAAAATTGTTCCCGGGAACGGCTATTTCATTGTAAAAAATGGAGGTAGAGTATTAAAGTTCAGCGAAGATGGGAAATTCGTGGCAATTATTGGAAAGACGGGAAGGGGGCCAGGTGAAATAAACCAGATTGAGGATCTGGATATTGACAAAGAAACTCAAAATGTTTACATGGTCTCGGGATGGCAGCAGAAATTCTATGTTTATTCGCCTAATGGTGAATTTATTCGGAGCTTCAAAGTTCCTTCATATGTTCGTGAGTTCAGATTTTTTGAGGACAATATTTTATGCTTTTGTGGCAGAAACAGGGGCGACAATAAGGACAGTTTTATATTGATAGATAAATCAGGGCATCTTTTGAAGAGTTTTCCCAATGAATACCAATTTAAATCCAAAAGCGGATACGGATTTACGCATGAAATCCTCTTTTATGTATTTAATGGCAAACTATTTGTCAAAGAATTATATTCAAAATCAGTGTATTCATTTGAGGGTTCAGGTTTCAATCCTCATTTTATTATTGATGTTGGTAAAAAGCAGGTTACTCCGAAAGTTCGTTCCGAATGTGATATGCTCGAAATCAGTGCTGATTACATTCAACCCATTAATTTATTAGAAATTGGAAGTTTCATTTATTATGCATTCGTGAACAAATTTGTTCAGGGAGACGTTAGAATTTATGGTTTTATTGGTTCCAAAAAGGGT
>JAQVEI010000539.1 GCA_028697695.1 Lentimicrobiaceae bacterium | reverse complement strand
AAATACGTTTTAACAGGAATCAACGATCTTGCATCGTGTCGATCTTTTTCCTTCACAAGATCAGATAGATAGTTTATTGGTTTATTTAAGGCTAAGTAAATAAATTGAGAATATGGTATTACCTTATAATTATCAACAGTTACATTGTCAATGCAAGGTAATACCTTATAAAATGGTTCTAATATGGTACTATTATTAACTTTAACTCGTCCTGACTTAATAATAGTATCGCATTTCCTTCGTGATGCGATTCCTGAACTGGAGAGGAATTTCGATAGCCTTTCAGAAGGCATTAATCCTTAAAAAATTCTATTGACTTAGCAGCTTCTGTCTTAATGATTGTTTTCAAGAGTTGGGATTTTTTCTCAGTCACATCGTAGATTTTAAACTCTATATTATCACCTTCAAAGGAAGGGTTCAACATGACTTCTATGTAAATCGATGAATCTTTCTCGATTGAAAGAATAGCTTCCTTGTCAACATGTTTATCTGAAACATAGAGTTTCGGCTCCTTGGAGTTGAAAAAGTAACCTCGTCGAAATGACGCAAAAAGATTATGAGTACCTTTTGTCAGCAAAACAGGGGTTTCAGTTTTACCCGCAAAATTAATGGATTGATTATCCAATTTAAATACAAAATCGACCGGACTTATAATATTGAAATTAGTTTTGTTGAGGTCAATTGCTTTATAGACATCTCTTCCTGCTTCATGATTGATAATAGACCTTTTCTCATCCTTTGGTGGCATATAATGAAATTCTTTAAGGGCAACCGTGCACGGTAGATATTCTTTTTTGGGTACTGGCTTATATGGTCTGATCACATCTTGGATACTGGCGACATCGAATGAACCAACAGGTACCTGAAATGAAATTTTTTCATCATTGAAATATTTGTCAAATTTATAAAAAGTAAAAGCTATATTTTCATTTTCTATTGCATATGATCCGATTATAAAAACATCAACTGCCAAGGTTTCCATAACCTCTGTCCTCAATCCATAGCTATTTCTAATGTCTTCAGGATATATGAGGAAATCTTTCTGTATTGCACGAGGCTCTACAAGTTTTACTCGTTTTTTCTGTACAAAAACATCTTTAATTTCTTGTTTAACGTTCTCAGAGAATTTCGTGACGTTGTTCTGACTGTCATAAATATCATAAATGGATATTTTTAATTTATCATAAGGCATAAATGGATCGACTGATTTGCTAAGAATTTTGTAAATAGCAGGGTAAAGTTTTTCATTTGAAAAGTATATCGCCGGAAGTGAAACATTGCTTCCTCGTGGAATCTCCCAGTTTGATGATATAATTTCACAGATGCTCGATTTTGCATCTACACTCGTTACCGCGCATTTCCCTATTGGTTTTTCTTTATAAACATCCTTACGTGCCGTTACTGTGAAAATATCACCTTTAATCACACTGTCCTTGGAACCGAGGTTGGTCAACGCCTTGTCGCCCACTGTCAAGTGTATCCGTTCTTGAAGGATTATTGCAGAAGTAATCTCACCGGTAACCAATTGTGAGGAATGGACGTAGTATGGAATAGACAACAACATTAAAATAAAGAAAACAATATTTCGTATATATGCTTTAGATTTCATTACTTGTCTCCCTCAGCATAAAGGTTTTTAAGAATTAATGGCGTAATAAAAAGGACCAACTCTGTTTTTTGCAACTTTTTGTAGTCTCTTTTGAACATCCAGCCGAGAAGTGGTATCTTTGAAAGATAGGGAACACTTGAATCTGTCACATTATCCTGTGTCTCATATATTCCTCCAATAACCGCAGTTTCACCATCTTTGATTATGACTTCAGTTACTGCCTCCCTTTTATCAATAGTTGGGCCTGATACCGTGAGATTATTGAAGTCTGCAGAATCCTTAGTAACTTTTATTTTGAGTCTTATGTTGCCATCCTTTGTGACTTGGGGAGTAACTTCGAGTCCGAGGACAGCATCGGCAAACTGTGTCTGGGTGCCTGATTGTGATACAGTTTGATATGGAATCTGTTTGCCCTGGTGTATTTTTGCCGGTTTATTGTCTGATGTTACAACTTTGGGGTGTGAGATAATTTTAAGCTTGCCATCACTTTCAAGGGCACTCAGTTGAACATCCAAATTTAGACTATCTGCCGCTGATCCTATAAAAATACCGAGAACACCTCCAGATCCTTGCCCAACTGCCGCAGGTAGATTAACGTTGTAAGGAAAATTATAACCATCAGGTCTCTGTCCAGCCTGTCCGGCAGTTGGAGTATATGATGAGGATGTACCACTGCTGCTGGTAGCTGTGCGGCCCCCCGTCAACTCAACATCTTTGCCACCTATAGTGCTCTTATATCTGGCTCCCCACTGAACGCCTAAATCGCGAATAAATTCAGATCCTGCCTGTACAATTCTTGCTTCGATCTGAACCTGGGATGGTTTTATATCATGTTCTCTAATCCTCTTTTTTATCTGATCAATGTTTTCTTTCGTATCTTTAATGATTAATGAGTTTGTCCATTTTACAGGAGTAGCTGTTCCATTAGGAGAAAGTAACCCTTTTATTTTCCTTGATTCGTCTCCCCTTATTACCTTTTCAACCTCTGATACATCCACATAATTCAGAAAGACTGTTTCCTGAACAAAATCTTCTTCAAGCTTTTGTTTCATTTCCTTTTCTTTCAGATATTCAAGCCTTTCCTTTCTATCTTTATCTTTTTCATCCAGGA
>JAQVEI010000538.1 GCA_028697695.1 Lentimicrobiaceae bacterium | reverse complement strand
CCCGGTATTTTTGCCCTGAAACAATTCGCAAAAGGTTTGCGGTAATTTTTCAAAACCTTCTACAATGGTTTCCGTGTATTTAAGCTTTCCTTCTTTTACCCAGGCTTCCAGTTGTTGCATTGCCTCTTCAAATTTGGCCGCATAATTACTTACTATAAAACCCTGCATCAATACACTTCGTTTAAGTAGAAGGGGTTGCAAACGTGGACCCATGGGCATTTCGGTAACATTGTACAGAGATATTTGCCCACAAATTACCACGCGGGCGAATCTGTTAAGTGCAGAGATAACCGCGTCGGAAATTTCACCGCCTACATTATCGAAATAAATATCTACACCATTTGGGCAGGCCTTTTCAATGGCTTTGAACATATTACCAGAGGTATTATAGTTAATAACCTCATCTATTTTAAGCGTGTTTTTTAAATAAGCCAGTTTCTCATCAGAACCTGCGATACCTACAACGCGGCAACCTTTTAGTTTGGCAAGCTGACAAACGACCATGCCAACAGCTCCGGCAGCTCCTGAAATAACCACGGTTTCTACCGCTTGTGGTTTGCCGATTTCCAGCAAACCAAAATAAGCTGTAAGTCCGGGCATTCCAAGAATACCCAGGTAGTATCCCAATGGGATATCATTCTGCTGAATCAGCCTTAGTCCGGCTGCCGGCACATCCTGTATCTGCTGCCATTTCATCATCCCAAACACTATGTCATCTTTCTTAAATTCAGCAGATTGACTCTCGGTTACACGTGCAACCACACCCCCTACAATGGCTTTCCCGACTTCAAATGGCTCCGCATAGGATTTGGCGCTGCTCATGCGGCCACGCATGTATGGGTCAACGGAGATGTAGAGTGCTTTTACACGAACTTCCCCTTCGGACAATGTGGTGAGCTCCGCTTCGGTAATTTCAAAATTCTTATCCGAAGGCATTCCCTCCGGTCGTGATTTTAATATAATCTTTTGATTCATCTTCTTTAGTTTAAAGGCATCAATGCCATGAAATAAATTTGGTCAATAAACGGCTCCATGACTTCAGTGGTTAAAACAGTCATTAAAGCAAGTTGTTTCCCGTTTATTCTTTTTTTGGTACACGTTGTTTTATGATGAGCCTCAGGGATTGGTCGTAGGTAAAATAATTCCATATCCAGTTTATAAAAATAAAAATTTTATTTTTCACACCAATAATGGAAACAAGGTGTACAAACATCCACACCAGCCACGCAAAAAGTCCATGAAAGCTAAGATAAGGTAAATCCACTACAGCTTTATTGCGTCCTATTGTTGCCATTGAGCCCTTATCTTTATACCTAAATGGCTTCCAGTTGTCAGAATTTTTGGTTTTTAGGTTAGCTGCCAGATTATTGGCCTGCTGTATTGCTACCTGAGCCACCTGTGGGTGTCCTTTTGGGAAATCCGGCCCATCCATCAGCGCGATATCCCCAATAGCATACACATCAGCAAATCCCTTCACCCGGTTAAACGCATCTACCATCAACCGTTTTCCCCTACCCAAATGTTTATCCTCAAACCCTGCCGGCGGTGCACCGGTAACCCCGGCAGCCCATATTAATGTAGCAGAAGGCAGTGTTTTTCCATCTTTAAACTTAACCAGGTTGTTTGCATAGCCCACAACCTGCTCATTGGTCATTACATTAACGCCAAGTCCCCGCAAAAAGTCCGCTGCTTTTGCGGATGATTTATCTGACATGCCATTCAGAAGACCAGGCGATGCTTCAATCAGAAATATCTCCATTTGTTCAAAATCCAAATCCGGGTAATCCTTTGGCAGAACAAAGCGGCGCATGTCGGCCAGGGCACCCGAAAGCTCTACACCAGTAGGGCCTCCACCTACTATTGCTATTTTCATCAACGCATTTCGTTCCTCATCGGTGTCAGCAACCAGGGCCATCTCATAATTTTTAAGAATGGTATTTCGTATACCCAATGCCTCTTCTACCGTTTTCATTCCAAAAGATAGTTGTGCCAAATCATTCATACCAAAAAAATTGGTGACCGCACCGGTGGCCATCACCAGCAAGTCATAGGTAAGCTCTCCATGCAGGGTATGTACGGTTTTGGATTCAGTAGAAATGTGTGTTACCTCGGTAAGCCGGATGAAAATCCGGTAATTTTTCTGAAACATACGTCTCAATGGAAATGAGATACTGCTGGGTTCCAGACCGGCTACTGCCACCTGGTAAAACAAAGGTTGAAACTGATGAAAATTGTGTCTGTCTATAAGAACAATCTGATAGTCAGATGCTCTTAATTTTTTCACGAGCTTAAGCCCGGCAAAACCGGCTCCGATAACAACCAATCTCTTAAGCTTAGTCTCTGGAATATTTAAAGCCATAATGTAAACAGTTTTAGCTTTAAACAAATCATGGCGCAAAATGTCTGACAAAAATATGCTCGCCTTCCTTTTGCCCTAAGGAAGCATGATTCTCAACCCGTAACAGGAAAACCAAAATACCGTACTAAGAGCTGTCAACAGCATGAAATGATGACATTAAATGACAGCCGGAAACAACAACTTAAGAAATGATGTGTTTAATCTCCAAAACACATGCCAATGCCCCGGGCTGTTTTCATAAGTGCAGTATCCGGGTCTACCAGGTTAGGCTGAACGAGTGCTTCTTTGAGGGTGACGGAAGTAATAACCGGATGACGGTAGGACACCATTCTTCCCTACTCGCCTCTGAGCACAAGTTCAAAAGC
>JAQVEI010000537.1 GCA_028697695.1 Lentimicrobiaceae bacterium | reverse complement strand
TTCCTTCACGGGGATGCCGCATCACAATAATATCGCTATAATTACTCACCGTAAGTATGGTATCTTTCAAGGACTCACCTTTAGATACGCTTGAACTGCTTACATCGCTAAAACCTATAACCTTGGCGCCCAAACGCGTGGCAGCACTTTCAAAACTTAAGCGGGTGCGTGTGGACGGCTCAAAAAATAAAGTAGCAACCACATAATCTTTCAGGATAGTCTGACGCGGCTCCTTTTCAAAAGTCTCAGCCAAATCAAGTATTTTAAGATATTCGGCCTTTGAATAATCAGTAATAGATACTAAACTGCGATTTTTCATCTGTTTTTCTATTTTCAAAGATGTCACAAAAATAACAATTGAAATTCAGACAAATTTCATTTGTTGAAAACTACTTAAAAAAAAGCCCCGGAATAATCACGGGGCCAACTTTTTATTATTTGAGGTGATGTTTCTGAATAAAATCATCAAGTACCTGAGTTAGATTTGGTTCACCTATTTCCTGAAGGTCGTAATCCACAACAACAGTAGGTTTATTAATTTTAATCACTCTGCTCAGGTCTATGGGTGTCCCAATAATTACTGCATCACAGGGTGTATTGTCAATGGTTTGCTCCAGGTCATTAATCTGTTCATCACTGTAACCCATGGCAGGCAACAGTGTGCCTATATTCGGATAAATGGCAAAGGTTTCACTTAGCTTGCCAACCGTATAAGGCCGTGGATCAACAAGTTGGGCAGCCCCATGTTTGAGTGCAGCAACTACACCTGCGCCTATCTTCATTTCACCGTGAGTTAGCGTAGGGCCATCTTCCACAACCAGCACTTTTTTATCCCGGATTAGCTCAGGTTTATCCACTTTAACCGGGGAAGCGGCATCAATAATGATGGCATGCGGATTAATGCGGGCTAGGTTGGCACGAACAATATTCGTTTCATTCAAGCCTGCCGAATCAATTTTATTGATTACAATAACATCTGACATTCGTGCTACAACTTCTCCAGGATAGTAGCTCACTTCCGCGCCCGGTCGCAATGGATCGGCTATTCCAATCATTAAATCCGGTTTATAAAATGGAAAATCATTGTTACCTCCATCCCAAAGTATCACATCACATCCCTTCAGATCATTTTCGGCTGCATGCAGTATGGCTTCGTAATCCACTCCTGCGTAGATTACATCTCCACGCACTACATGAGGCTCATACTCTTCCATCTCTTCAATGGTACATTTGTGCTTTTCGAGATCTTCAACAGAAGCGAATCGCTGAACTTTCTGCGCATTCAAATCCCCGTAAGGCATGGGATGACGAATAGCCACAACCTTTATACACCTTTCCATGAGTATTTCTATAATTCGCCTGCTGGTTTGGCTTTTTCCGCAACCAGTCCGGGTAGCCCCAACGGCAATCAATGGTTTGGTGCTTTTGAGCATGGTATCCCGGGGGCCAAGCAAAACAAAATTGGCTCCAGCGGCATTCACCAACGCTGCAATGTTCATCAATCGTGGATAAGGAACATCACTGTATGAAAAAACACAATCATCCACATTGTGTCTGTGTATTAAGTCTTCCAGCTCACTTTCTGCATGTATAGGTATGCCCTGAGGATATAAATCTTCGCCCGCCAGCTCTTTGGGATACCTACGCCCATCGATGTCGGGAATTTGAGCTGCGGTAAAAGCTACCACATCATAACTATTGTTTCCCCTGAAATAAGTGTTAAAATTGTGAAAGTCTCTGCCGGCAGCTCCGATAATAATTACTTTCTTTTTCATGACAATGGTTTTTGATTTATAAATGAGTGAAATAGATGCTGATTTTGGCGTATTTCAGCTCTTTCACGGGCCCTGGCAGACTGGCGTCTTCCAATTTCAAGAACCACTGTCGGCATACTGCCGCAAAAAAACCAATACAAATATAAAAAGATTCAATTTTTATTTTTGCATTTTTTTTGATTTTTTTTCAACCATGCCCTAAATTATTCTTCATTAAGCTCTATAACTTCTACTATACTTCTGTTTGACAAGCCTTTATGATATCATTCGGAGGGTATAACAAAAACCTGTAATTTTGCACACCTGTTTAAATAAATAGACCATGTTCTTCAATACACTCAATCAACATGCATCCATAGCTATTAAAGCGCTATTTAATGAAAATGCAAATCCTGAAAGCCTTATTATTCAAAGGACTATACCTGCTTTTCGGGAATTTAGCGATTTTTCGCTGGTGGTATTCCCCTTGTTGAAAATTTCGCGAAAATCACCCGAGGAAACCGCCCGGCTTATTGGAGAGCAGTTGGTGCTTTTGCCCGAAATAGAGCAATATCATATCGTAAAAGGCTTTTTAAACCTGAAACTATCACCAAAAGCCATCCTCAATGCATTGGATGAATCCTCCACGATACAGCCCGCTGCTTCAAACAGCAATGATTTACCGGTAGTGGTGGAATTTTCATCACCAAATACAAACAAACCTTTGCACCTGGGGCACATACGCAATAATCTGCTGGGAGCATCAGTGGCTGAATTGTTGCAGGCAGCCGGCCATAGGGTATTCAAGGTAAACCTGGTAAACGACAGGGGTATTCACATTTGTGAATCCATGCTGGCCTGGACATTGTTCGCCAATAATGAATCACCGGAATCAAGTGGTAAAAAAGGAGATAAACTGGTTGGTGATTATTATGTATTGTTCGACAAAAAATACAAAGAGGAACTGGCCG
>JAQVEI010000536.1 GCA_028697695.1 Lentimicrobiaceae bacterium | reverse complement strand
CCTTTCCATTGGGGAATATCCGATTGGTTGAGCCTTTTGCCTTCGAGTACAGGACTGAAATAAATGACAACGGTTACCAGGAAAACAAATAGAACAGCCAGGTAAAGTAATGCTTTTTTAAAGGAGATTTTTTTCATAAATGCAGCGGAAGATAATGATGGAAATTAGTTGACGTCTTCATAATCAATGTATTCACCAAAGTCTTTGGGAATGTTAACCTCTTCCTTATTTCCCGGATCTTTGATGGTAACTTTACCTTCTTTTTCCTGCTCCGGATTGCGAACGTGTGGGTTTCGCTCATAAAAGTTCTTTTGAAAACGACACACCGAACGTCTTACGATAAAAGGAAGTATTACCGAGGTAAATACCCTGAAAAACAGGTAGAAAGCGAGTACAATAAATAAAAATTTGATTAACCCCATGGGTGATTGTTCAAGTTTCTGCGAAATTACGGTTTTTCCTGCTAAAATTTAATGAACTGTCCGGATTCTGCTTTTTTATCTGAAAAAGTTTACCGGACAAAGGCAAACGCAACAAAAGGAGGCAACCATCGATTGCCTCCTTTTGCCGGAATGTATAATAAAGGTTATGAAAAAACGGATTTATTTTTTCCCTTCGTCAGAAACAGTGAGTTTCTTGCGGCCTTTGGCCCGACGGGCTGCAAGTACCCTGCGTCCATTAGGAGTTGACATTCTTTCCCTGAAACCGTGTTTGTTTCTCCTTTTCCTTTGCGATGGCTGAAATGTTCTCTTACTCATAGTCGTATTTTTTGGGACTGCAAAGGTAGTAATAATAATAAATCAGCCAAACCTCTGCCTCACTTTTTTTTCATTCCCATAACAAATTAAGGTAAAAGGCTGTTTTTCAATTCTATATTTTACTTCGCTCTCCTTTGTGCCATGAAATTTAAGCATAATTGTAGTTACAAACCCTGCCTGTGCTTCCTAAATCCATTTTATAAACTGTAGAAATGAGCCAACTTAGCTTATCTTATGTTAGAAAACAGTAATTTGAACAGGTAAGTCATAAAGTTTTGAAGACTATACAATGCAAAAAAGCAGTCAACCAGTAAAAAATGCACACTGAATGACTGCTTTATTGGAATAAAAGCCGGTTATGCTTTGGCAGGAATATTTTCCAGGGTTTTGGTCAGAAAATCCCAGAATTTACTTACTGAGTCGATATGAACTTTTTCGTCAGGGGAGTGGGGGTTTCGAATGGTTGGCCCAAAGGAAATCATATCCCATTTAGGATAAACAGCGCCCAGCAAACCACATTCCAGCCCTGCATGAATGGCTTTAATTTCGGGAATTTTTCCATATTCCTTATTGTAAACTTCCTGCATGATTTTCAGTATGGATGATTCGGGGTTTGGCTTCCAACCGGGATACTCGCCTTCAAAATTAACTTCGGCGCCGGCAAGCTCAAAAATGCTGCGCATCATTATGCTTAAGTCTTCCTTGGCTGAATTTACTGAACTACGAAGCAGGCAGCTTATCTTTATCTGTGTGCCTTCCCGTTTAACTATGGATAGATTGGTTGAGGTTTCTACCAGACCCATCATGCTGTCGCTCATCCGGATTACACCGTTGGGGCAGGCATACAACGCCCGCAACAGGTTGTTTTGTGAGGTCTCATCTATAAGATGTTTGGGTGCGGTACATTTTTCAACCTTTATATTCAGGGTAGGTTCAGTAACTGAATATTCTGCTTTTATCACTTCTGTCATTTTACTGAAGCATTTTTCAAAGCCTTCAGTTTCATTGTTGGGAATGGTAACAATGGCTTTGCCTTCTCTGGGTATAGCGTTGCGCATATTCCCGGCTTCTATATCCGATAGGCGCAGGCCATGTTTGGTTACCCCATGCCACAACAGGCGGGTAAGGATTTTTGCTGAATTCCCTCTGCCTATAGAGATATCCATTCCCGAGTGTCCGCCTTTTAAGCCTGAAACCGTAACCAGATATGCCTGAGTGTCGTTCTCCAGCGGTACTTCTTTAAAGTTAAAGGCAAAATTGCCATCAATACCTCCGGCACAACCTATGTATAGTTCGCCCTCATCCTCCGAGTCAAGGTTCAGCAGTATGTCGCCCTGAAGCACATCCGGTTGAAGGTTGAAGGCTCCAGTCATACCCGATTCTTCGTCAATGGTAAATAGGCCTTCCACGGGTCCATGCACCAAATCTTTGGATGCAAGTACGCCCATAATGGCTGCTACCCCCATGCCATTGTCGGCTCCGAGTGTAGTTCCGTTGGCTTTTACCCATTCGCCATCAATCACGGTTTCTATGGGATCTTTTTCAAAATCATGCACTTTGTCGCTGTTTTTCTGCGGAACCATGTCCAAATGCGACTGCAGTATCACACCTTTGCGATTTTCCATACCCGGAGTAGCAGGCTTGCGGATAATCACGTTGCCTACCTTGTCAACAATGGTTTCCAAACCAAGCGATTCACCGAAATTTTTCATGAATGCAATAATCTGGGCCTCCTTTTTAGAAGGACGCGGAACCTGGGTTAAACTGTGAAAATTGTGCCATACAGCCTCGGGCTGTAATGTTTTAATCGAATTACTCATACGTTGTTTTTTATAAGATGGATGATTGTTGATAGTGTTCAGGCTGCTAAGTTAGGAATTTTCACCCAGCTTTTCTCTTTACCCCGCCGATAGTTTTGTAGCAAAAAGTCTATTTCCACAAATGGACCACAGCCTTGGTTCCAAAAAA
>JAQVEI010000535.1 GCA_028697695.1 Lentimicrobiaceae bacterium | reverse complement strand
CATCATATCCTTATGTCAACAATCATCCGATTATACTTGAAGCATGGAACATGAAACTCTTTCTTTTTGTTCTGACCCTACTTCTCTTATTGTTTTGTCTTCTTCTCTTCCTTTTAAACTTTTCTGTCTCTATTTCTATTGCGGTTCCTCACCGCTTTCAATTATTCTAGCCACACTATGCCCACTAGTCACACTGTGCCCACTTCTTCCTGTCTTGCGTTGTACGTTATCCGTTTAACGATCTTCTTCTCTATCCCCACTATGCCCACTAGTCACACTGTGCCCACTCTCTTTGTTCTGGTTCCACTTCTTACTGTCTTTCGTTGTACATCTGTGATGTCTTCAATATTGTTGGTTCAATCGTCATATTCAATATCAAATTCAGGAGCTAAATCATAAACCACAGTCTGAACTTCATATTCAAACCATTTTAGAAATTCTTTCCACGACCTGTCCTTTGGCCACATGTCAGGGTCAATGTACCAGTCATTAAGTTCACTATTGAATATTTTACTGTAATGCTTCTTTAAAAATTCATCATACTGCTTGTTTTCATCATATACCGGCATTAAATAAACATTTTTTGAATCCATACCCTCTCTGTCTACAGTCTTTGGATCAATCCTTTCTTCTGGTTTATCATATTCATTGCTGGTATAAATAAGCCAATCGAAAAATGGTTTTTTCGGCTTCACAATCAGAGCCGCGCGGTTTACTTCCGGAGAAAACTCGATTTTATTATACTTTTCTGTATTCATCTCTCCTCCTGATTATACATTTCCTTTTCATATTTAATAATGTCAGTGCATAAACCTATGCTGATTTGATGTTAACCAAGTTATAAACCATGCCCGCTCTTACCATTTGATTCCTCTCTTTTTGCATGTAATGTTTTTTTTACGTTCGTTTTCATCCATTAGCATTTAACTAATTGCATCTGAATATATTTTCATCATTTTCAATATATTTTCAAAATCACCAATATCATCATTATTTTTCATTTTCATTATTAACTGAAACTCAGAATCATCCTTTGTTTCCGAAAAGATTATATCTCGCAGCTTGCCTATGTTCTCATCATTTAGAATTGCCTTTGCTTGCTCTCCGAGAATCGCATAACTTATCTTTTTAAAATCATAACTATATTTTGAAAGAAGATGATTATATTTGTTATAAATATAATTATTATCTATTGTATGCTCAAAACTATTCATGATAAAGTAAATATCTTCAGCATCTTTCCACCTGCTGGGATCATCTTTGAATGATAATAATTTCAAAATAACCATACCGGCCGCGTCGGGCATCCTAATTTCAATTCTCGGAGTTTCAGATAACAACACATAGATAGATGCGCGGAAAACTTCGTCAAAACCAGAAACGTCCATTTCATTGCCATTTTCATTGATCTTTACTTTCTTTGTCGGAAATGCTTTTTCACCAAACGGAACCAAGTCGACTAAAGTATGATTCTTTTCGAGTCGGTGCTCAACTTTATCTTCTGTAAATCCATACTTTACTATCAAATGTTTTTTCAGTGCTCTATATTCGTCTATACTTTCAACCATAACTGCAAAATCTATATCTGTGGTTCTTCTGATACCTCTAATTCCGTGAATATGCTCAAAATAAATATCCCTCGCCAGAGCTCCGACTAAGAGTATCTCAATTGATAAAGCTTGAGCGCCTGTCAATACTTCAAAAATTGTGTTTGCTGAATTACTATCAAGTTTACCTGAGATATTCTTTGATATATTTCTCATAAAGAGTTTTTGCCGCCTCCTCATCCCTCTGGTTTACACTCGTCATTAAATCAGCATAAATCAACATAACATCTACCATGTCTCCGCGTTCTTTAGATGTCCAAAACTTGTTTTTTAACACAACATTTCCGTCTTCTGCCATAAGCAGCATATTTGTTTCTATAACTTCTTTGATAATTTTCTTGTCAACATGGAGTATATACTCAACCGGCTTTATTGCTATACCCATTCTATTGGCAGCTATTTCACCTCCCCACTTTGCCAATTTATTATCAACTGGATCAAACTTGGTCCATTCATTGTTAAACCTGAACCTTCCTAAAATATTTTTGTGAGCGAAATTGTCAAGATAACCTTCGACCCACCTGTTAAAAAGCTCATTTTTATTTATAATTTTCTTCTTATTATTCATTTCGATAATAAAATTGTTTTCTTTTAAGTTACTGACAATTTGGGTAATTCCTCCATAACCTATATCAGCCTCTTTTGCCAATTCTCTGTAAGTTTTGTTAATTGCATTTCTGTCTTTTAGCAGCAAATATATGAATTTTACAGCCGCAGGATTAATTCTTCTGCGAATATTTATGCTTCTTCTTTTATTACTGATTTTTTTACCTGTTATCTCAATATGGATTCTATTATTTTGAATATAGACATTTCCTGTTGTATCAATGAAGTTAATCTTTTCACTAATCAATTGTTCAGCATATGCAGGAGGAACATAATCTCGAAAGTATACAATATTTTCATGTTTCTTAAGAATTCTATGATGCTTGATATAACCGATATCCATTTTCGCCATATATTCAAGATAATAAGGAACATTTCCTATTCTTATTCTATTATTTCCGCTCTCTTTGAAATCAATTTTGTCAGCCCACCTTGTTTTAGTCAACAGTTCTTCAATTTTCTTCAAAACTTCTAACTCATTTTTCTTGTTCATTTTTTTTCCTTGTTCAATAA
>JAQVEI010000534.1 GCA_028697695.1 Lentimicrobiaceae bacterium | reverse complement strand
CGATCTATCAGCCACATTGGTGGAAACACCCGATTGTGCTGCAATTTTAACATTGTTTCCAATTATTAGGTGACCGGTAAGGCCCACCTGTCCGCCAATCATGCAGTTTTTACCTACCCGCGTGCTGCCTGCAATGCCGGTTTGCGCTGCAATAACGGTGTTTTCACCAATTTCTACATTATGTGCTATCTGAATCAGGTTGTCCAGCTTAACTCCCTTATGGATGATGGTGGAACCCAGGGTGGCACGGTCAATGGTAGTGTTGGCTCCAATTTCTACTTTGTCTTTTATAATTACATTGCCAATCTGAGCTACTTTCTCGTAGTGCTGATCATCCTGAGGCGCAAATCCAAAGCCATCTCCGCCAATAACAACACCTGCATGAACGGTGCAAAAATTACCCACTTCGCAATAATGATATATTTTTACCCCACTGTATAAAATGGTATCGCTGCCTATTTGCACATTATCACCCAAAACGCAACCGGCATGTATTTTCGCACGATCACCAATGGTTACATTTTCACCTACCGATACAAAATCACCAATATAACAATCTTCGCCTATGCTGGCGCTCGAAGCTATGGATGCATGAGACGATATGCCCTTTTTTTCCTGGGTAAGTTTGCTGTAATGCTCAAGCAGAGTGGCAAAAGCAGTGTAGGCATTCTCCACCCGGATTAAAGTGGGAGTAAGGCTGTGTTCCGGCTTAAAGTCCTTGTTTACAATCAATACGGAAGCTTTAGTGCTGTAGATGTAATGGGTATATTTGGGATTCCCCAAAAAAGATAATGACCCGGGTTCTCCCTGTTCAATTTTGGATAGCCTCGATACTTCTTCCTGTGGGTTACCTTCAATGGTCCCATTTATAAGTTCGGCAATTTGTTGAGCTGTAAATTTCATTCACGTGATTTTCGTAATGATCAGGATGATCTAATGTTTCTTAAAGTGTTGATTATCAAATTAATAAATAAAAAATTATTTTTCATGAAAATCGCTGCAATTTACCACTTTTAAGGGAAATCCAGTACACTTTTTCATTCTTTGTGTTATTTCGTGACAATAGAAGCAATAAAGTGCTTAATAATCGTTTGTGTTAGCACAGAAATATTGAGTTGGTCTGATGAACCGGCAATATCTATCAAGCGTCCATCTCTGGATATTAATTTTATTTTATCGTGTTGGGTTTGATAGGCTTTATTGCTGATGGTGCCACTGGAGAAAAAATAATCTGTTATTGAAGCTGTTGCCTGAGGGAATGATTTGATCACCGCTTCTCTGGCATCGTTAATTTCTGCCGCTGTATAAGGGTCACTGCTGAGCTTTACCTTAAACAGATCGCGGTGAACAATTGCCCGGCTAAGGGTGGAAAGTATAAAGTCGGGATGAGTCGTCCACACTTTGATGGAAGTGTAAACATCAAAGTCGTCCAAGGCTGCGAATTGTGCTGATACCTCCGGGTCGTCAGTAAAATGTGCCGGCTCAATCTCGTTTTTTAAAAAATACAACAATGCAGGAGTGCCAAACAATTGTTCGCCCTGTTTCACCAGCAGTGCAGCTCTTTTAAGCAAATTAATGAGCATGTTTTCAACGGCAACCACAGTTTTGTGGTAATATACCTGCCAATACATCAGCCTGCGGGCTACAATAAATTTTTCAATTGAATAAATGCCTTTTTCTTCAACCACCAACTCGTCCTTGTGTACAGTTAACATCCTGATAATCCTGTCTGTGCTTATAACGCCTTCGGCCACACCGGTATAAAAGCTATCACGCTTCAGATAGTCGAGGCGGTCCATATCCAACTGACCTGAAACCAGTTGATGCAGAAAATGTTTGGAGTATTTGTTGGTAAATATAGCTATGGCCAGATCCAGTCGTCCGTCGAAGGCCTTATTGAGTTGCTGCATCAAAAACAGCGACAGTTCTTCATGGTTGGTATTTTTAACAAGAGTATGTTCCAGGGCATGCGAAAAGGGGCCATGTCCAAGGTCGTGCAGTAAAATTGCAGCCAGGGTGGCTTCGCTCTCCTGTGGGGTAATGGTAAAACCTTTTAGCCTGAGGGTGTCAATGGCATCGTGCGTAAGATGCATGGCGCCAATGCTGTGATGAAAACGCGTGTGTAATGCGCCCGGATATACATAGGAAGTTAATCCAAGTTGGCGAATGCGACGCAGGCGCTGAAATAGCGGATGTTCAATAAGATCAAACAGCAAATCCGAGGGAATGGTAACAAAACCATGAACCGGATCGTTAATTATTTTACGTTTGTTAGGTAAAGAAACTGGCGTCATGACTATCTTTGTAGTTGCGAAAATATGTTAATAATAAGATGGCCAAACAATATTTGGCACTTTCTTACCTTACTATATTAACAGTACTGTTGCAAAAATAAACTATATTTATAACGGGTAAGCTGCAAAACTTTATTATGGAAAACACTACAATACTTTGGGTTGATGATGAAATTGATTTGTTGAAACCACATATTCTGTTTTTAAAAAACAAAGGGTACGAGGTTCACACGACAAACAATGGGGTAGAAGCCATTGAAATGATAAAATCCCGTCCTTTTGATATTGTTTTTCTTGATGAGCAAATGCCCGGGCTATCAGGCATTGAAACACTTATTCAGATGAAAAACCTATATCAGAATCTTCCGGTGGTAATGATTACCAAAAGCGAAGAGGAAAGCATTATGGAAGATGCCATAGGTTCAAAGATTTCTGATTACCTT
>JAQVEI010000533.1 GCA_028697695.1 Lentimicrobiaceae bacterium | reverse complement strand
TACCGATAAAAAAGCCAAATCATCTGCACTTTTCGGCGCATTGTTATATGTTCCTGTTTCAGTGGTTTTCTTTTATATTGGAACAGCGCTTTATTCCTATTATACTGCCCAGCCTGAATTATTGCCTGCAGAGTTGCACCAGCCTGGCACGGGCGACAAAGTTTTTCCCCATTTCATTGTATATGGTTTGCCAACCGGAATAACCGGATTACTGATTGCTGCTATTTTTGCTGCCGGAATGAGTACCGTTTCAACCAGCCTTAACAGTACTGCCACTATCATCCTGACTGATTATTACCAGAGTTATATTAATAAAAATGCAAGTGAACGTGCATCTATGACCGTTCTCTACCTTTCATCTGTTGTAATTGGCTTTCTGGGTGTTTTAATTGCACTGTCCCTCGTTGGCGTTGAAAGTGTCCTTGATGCCTGGTGGTCGCTGGCTTCCATTTTCAGTGGAGGAATGCTGGGACTGTTCCTGCTGGCATTCCTGTCACGTAAGGTGCGACGCATTGATGCTGTCATTGGCGTAATTGCCGGTGTGTTGGTGATCGTGTGGATGAGCCTCAGTCCGATTTATTTTACATCCGAAAATATGCTGGCTTTCCGAAGCCCGTTTCATAGTAACCTCACAATCGTCATTGGAACACTGGTTATTTTTCTTTTGGGATTTTTAAGTTTAAAGCTCTTTTCAAAGAGGAGTTAATTGTGTAAATTTGGTATAAAAGAATGTGAAATAAAGATTTGAAGTTATGAGAATAATAATTGTAGTTTTATTAATGATTTTTACAATGAATATGCTTGCCGGCAGCCCGTTTAAGGGAGAACATGCCATAAAAAAAGCAGAATTTGTCTATAAAGCGGAAGATGTTTCTTTCCCCAGTTGCCATGCCTCTACCATAGCAGAAACAGATGAGGGACTTGTTTCTGCCTGGTTTGGCGGCAAGCATGAGAAGAATCCGGATGTGGGAATCTGGTTCAGCCGATTGATTAATGGTAAATGGACAGTGCCTGTTGAAGTTGCCAATGGAGTCCAGCATTCCAACCTGAGATATCCTACATGGAATCCTGTCTTGTTTGATTACGGGGATGAATTGTTTCTTTTCTACAAAGACGGACCGAGTCCTCGTGATTGGTGGGGACAACTCATCATTTCGACTGATAATGGTAAAACCTGGTCGCGGCGTTTGCGATTGCCCGAAGAAATTGTCGGCCCGATAAAAAATAAACCTGAAATGCTACCCAACGGTGAACTGATCTGTCCTGCCAGTACTGAGCACAATGGCTGGCAGGTGCATATGGAATTTACTTCTGACCGTGGGAAAACATGGGAACGTACAGAACCTCTTAACGACGGTAAAGAGGTTGCCGTCATCCAGCCAAGTATCTTAAAACATCCGGGTGGTAAGTTGCAAATTTTATGTCGCAGTAAAAATAAGAGAATTATGTCGGCCTGGTCTGCCGATAACGGCCGTACATGGAGCAAGCTTACACCTATTGATCTTCCGAATCCAAATAGCGGTACTGATGCAGTTACCCTGAAAGACGGGAGGCATGTTCTGGTGTATAACCATATTGATCCGGATAAGGAGTGGGGCAGACGGAATATCCTTAATGTGGCGGTTTCCGGTGACGGAATGAATTGGCAGGCAGCTATCCTTCTGGAAAACGACCCGGACCCTGATAGTGAGTATTCTTATCCGGCCGTTATTCAAACTCACGATGGAATGCTGCATGTTACCTATACCTGGAACCGGAAGCTTATTAAGCATGTTGTAATCGATCCGTCCAAATTCGAATTGAAACCCATGCAGGCAGGGAACTGGCCGGTTATGTAGCTTTTTCCGGTTAACGAATGTTTGGGATGATGAAAGAGTGCCCGTAAGGAGGAGTTGTTCTGTGAGTTTTAATTCATATGATTAAAATTAATTATTATAAAAGGTATCATATGGAACTCGCACATGTTTTAATCATACTCTTAGGCGATTTTAAAATCATGCTCGTTTCATACCTTTAAATATAGTTATAATGAAATAAATTTTAAATGTTTAACAAGGTTATACATATGAATAAGTTTATTTTGAAGCCTGTTGTGTTTAAGTATTTTACCTTGGCACTTTCTGTTGTGATGACAGGGTATTTGTCAATGTACCCTTTTGCATCAGTTGCACAAGATAAGCCGAATGGATACTTCCGGTCAGAGTTCATTTTCCCGCTTCAGGAGAAGCATGTACACAGCAGCTCGGTCGTGGAATTATCCAATGGCGATCTGCTGGTGTGTTGGTTTGAAGGTTCGGGTGAACGTAAAGCCAACGATGTTGCAGTAATGGGCGCCCGGCTGAAAAAGGGGCAAAACCGTTGGAGTGAGCCGTTTGTGATGGCTGACACTCCCGGCAATCCCGACTGTAACCCTGTGCTTTTCCTGGATGCTGAAAACCGCCTGCACCTCACCTGGGTCGTGGTAGTGGCTAATCGCTGGGAGGCTTCACTGTTGAAAACCCGTATCTCAACTGACTACCAGAGCAACGGCCCCCCCCAATGGGACTGGCAGGATGTGATCCTGCTGAAACCGGGTGAAGAGTTTGCCGAAGCGCTGGAAAAGGGTTTCAGTGAAATGGACCCGCCCGGACTGGCATGGGCTGAGTATGCCCCGCAATATGAGCGAATGATATTGGAAGCCGCCAAAGACCCGGGAAAGCGTGAAGTGGGCTGGGTGGGAAGGATTCAACCGCTGACT
>JAQVEI010000532.1 GCA_028697695.1 Lentimicrobiaceae bacterium | reverse complement strand
GCCTGGCTTTACAGCTATGCAGTACAATCTTCAAACCGATGGAAGTGGCTACGAAGCCATCATTATATACGATGGCGGAGTGAGAAACCTGGCGACGAAAAAGTCGTTTACGCCACAGAAGCATGGAGAGGGAATTTACCGGAACCGGCTGCAAATCGCACTCAATGGTATTGAAGTATTTAATTTCTCCCTTCGGGAGGTGGTCCCCAACATCAAAAATACCTTAAAGCATTTTAACCGTGAATTGCCCGAGTTTGATTATCTGGTGTTTCATCAGGCCAACCGGCTGATCAATGAAACCATCAGAAAGATGCTTAAAGTTGAGCCTGAGCGTGTTCCATATTCGCTGCGCGAATTCGGAAATACAAGTTGTGCATCCATTCCCCTGACTATGGTAACGCAAATGAGGGAAGAACTGCAACAATCATCCCTCAAATTGTTACTCTCGGCCTTTGGCATTGGTTTGTCGTGGGGCACGGTATTGCTTGAAACAGATGGATTGGTGGTTCCGCCCCTTACAGAATTGACAGGCCCGGATATAGCGGACTGATAAAACCATGCGCAGGGGTGATTTGTGGGAGGTAAAACAAATTGAGTGGCTGAAACACCTGATTCATTAAGTTTTTATTCATGCAGAAATCTAAAGTTAAATGAATGCCTTTGACCTAACCGGAAAAACAATACTTGTAACGGGCGCTTCCTCAGGATTGGGGCGGCAAACAGCTATTACTGCCAGTGAATATGGTGCCAAAATGGTAATTACCGGGCGGGATGCCACCCGGCTCGAAGCAACCTATGCTCAACTGAAAGGCGAAGGTCACCTCATGGTATTGGCCGACTTAACCCTGGAAGAAGATGTAGCCAAACTGGTAGCTGCACTTCCGGTACTGAATGGGGTGGTGCACAGCACCGGCATCTCTGACCTCTCCCCCGCACGGTTTATCAACAGCGAATCCATAGCTAAAACATTCAGTATCAGTTTTGATGCCCCGGTACTGCTCACTGCTGCTTTGCTGGGCAAAAAGAAATTACAAAAAAACAAGTGCTCAGTAGTGTTCATCTCTACCATTTCCATACGTTATCCTTTTGTAGGCGGTTCAATGTATATTGCTGCCCGGGCTGCGCTTGAAGCCTATGCCCGGGTGCTTGCCCTGGAGTTGGCGCCAAAAGGCATTCGCGTAAATTGTGTGGCGCCGGCATTCGTACGTACACCCATGCTCGACCAAACCGCCACCAAATATTCACAACAGGCCGTTGACCAAATTGAGAACCGGCAAATTCTGGGACTTGGCGACCCCGAAGACGTGGCCAATTCCATAATTTTTTATCTTACAGATGCCTCAAAATGGGTAAGTGCAACCAGTTTAATACTGGGAGGAGGTTGATGTTGAAAAATGCATCAGGGTTTTATTCCCGGCAGAACCAAATTCAAATACTCAATGGTGTTTTAAACGCATTTATTATCTTTGGAAAGAAAATATTATCCATATCTCAATTTATTTGTAATCCGAAATCAACATGCCCGATTATTCCATCATAGTGCCGGTATTCAACAGCAACCAATCGTTGAAAGAGCTGCATCAGCGGTTAGCGGCCACCATGAAAAATCTGCATAAAACTTTTCACCTCATTTTGGTGGATGATGGCAGCACGGACACAAGCTGGCAGGTAATGCAAGAGCTTAAAACCACGTATCCTCAGGAAATTACAGCCATAAGGCTGGCAAAAAATTATGGGCAACACAATGCCACCCTTTGTGGCATTGCCAAAGCTGAAGGAGAGTATGTTATAACCATTGATGATGACCTGCAGCAACCACCCGAAGAGATAGAGAAGCTTATTCTCCATATGCATCAACGGGATGCCGATTTGGTTTATGGCATTTATTCCAAAAAACAGCATTCAATGGCACGCAATGCAAGCAGCGCGTTTATTAAAGGCAGTGGAAAGCATCTCTTCAATAAAAAAGGTGAAGGGTCATCCTTCAGGCTGATGAAATCGCACCTCGCAAAAAGTATGCTCAATCACCGGCAGAATTTTGTTTATCTGGATGAACTATTTTATTGGTACACCAATCATATTGAATTTGTCAAAATAAATCATGTTCCCCGTCCTTATCAGAAATCAAACTATACACCCCGTTCGCTCTTTTTTATACTGTCGAATGTGGTAATATACTACACTTCACTTCCACTGCAATTGATGGTTTATGGCGGTATGATCTCTTCAATTATCAGTTTTTTAATAGGCATGGTATTTATTTATCGTAAAATAGTGCGCGATGTACCTCTTGGGTTTACTGCACTCATTGTGGCAATATTGTTTTCAACCAGTATTATTTTATTGTCGCTGGGTGTAATCAGTGAATACCTGAGCCGCATTTATATGGTTCAAAATCACAAGCCGCCCTATGCCATTAAAGAACTGCTTGACTAAAGTGACTACACTATGAAACTATTCAGGTATGGAATTGTACTTGAGCGTCTTACGTATAACGACATTGAGCTGGTGCGTGGGTGGCGCAATGCAGACCGGGTTAGGCTCAATATGGCTTATCAGAAACACATTGAACCTCATGAGCAGATAGCCTGGTTTAAAAGCATAAACAATGCCTTCAATAACTATCTGATTATAAACTATAAGGGAGAAAAAATCGGATTGCTCAACGACAAAAACATTCATTGGGAAGAGCGTACCTCGGAGTCAGGACTTTTTATCGGTAAACCGGAACATTATGCT
>JAQVEI010000531.1 GCA_028697695.1 Lentimicrobiaceae bacterium | reverse complement strand
GAGGACACGAGATGTCAACCTCGATATGATTGATTTTGGTAATGGTATCGTAACCTGATGTGTTTCCTGCGATAAGACTTACAGTGTAATTGCCTGCTGTCGTATAGATGTGGGATGGGTTCTGCAACACACTGCTGTCGCCGTCACCGAAGTACCATTTCCAGGTTGTGGGTGAATGCAGTGACAAATCTGTGAATTGGACGGTGTCATTTTGATAGATGGCCGTATCGCTTGCAGAGAAATTGGCAACCGGTGGTGGTGACTGAGGCAGAAACTGAAAAGTATACTGTGTTGACTGAACGGGTGCGGCGTCAATGGTATCGGCTCCGTTAGATGTATACCCAATGAATCTGAGGTTGTCCCCCGGCGCCCATAGGAAGTTGGCTCTATCCTTTTTCATCCCGGAAGAGCCTGGCTGCCAGCCGGCATATTCAATGCGACAGTCCACGTTGCTCCGACCAATAGGCATCAGTTTCTGCACCTGCCTGAAGCGTGGTGTTTCAACAGAAAAAAGGTAAAAACCCCCATTCCCCGCATGCAATGAAATCCGGTGCCCCCCGGCAGGAAACATGTCTTCAAGCCTTGCAACCTCACGCCCCAATGGATCATACAGCCCAAGGGCTACCTGCTCCTGTTGCGCCAGGTAAAATCCAATGGTTGTTGATCCATTGAAAGGGTTGGGGAATGCCGGTTGAAGGATCATCCCTCCAACTGGCTGCTTACCCGGGTCTGATATCCCGATTGGTTGCTGAAGCACAAGCACAGTATCATTGCCATACAGCGTGGTATCACCTCCCTGCGTAAGGTTTTCGATCAAAATGCTGTCCAGCGGCTGATGATCCCCGTTCAGCGTAGCTGTGAAGGTAAGGGTGATGGAGGTCTGTGCCGATAAAACTTCTGGTAGCAGAATACTGGCCAGCATTAAAATATAAAACTTTTTCATGGTGTAGGTATTCTAACCTGAGATTAAACTACTGATTTAGACCTACTAAACAAGCGAAGGTTTAATCCGTTCAGAAAATATGTGCGCTCCCCGTGCTCTCTGTGCTCCAGTGCGCACTCAATCCCTGACGCAACGAACAGAGCACCCGTACTTCTTATTGACGTGGTACCTGTCGACAATGCTGTAATTGGAGGACAGATCCCGGAACCAGGCGATTGTTGGCGAGTAGTCCGAAGACGACCACCAGCTACCGTAGCTGCCAAGGTAGTTAAAATATCCACTGCCGTATTCGCGGCGGCCTCCCGGAAGAGCAGTAAACCCACTTACATTTGTGGCGCACGCGTTGAGAGAAAACCAATGAGCGAGGCCCGCCTCTTTCATTTTTCCCCCTTCATCTGTACCACGAAGGCCGATTAAACTTGCCTGTAACAGCGACATACCTAAAAACATCTCCAGTGTCTGCCATTCAGGATCGGTTGGTACATGCCAGCCCGTGGGGCATAATCCGTTGGTATCATCCACAGCATGCCAGTTGTAAAAAGCACCATAGGTGGCGGCGAATGTGGCAGAGTCATTATTGTACCAGCACCGGGCGCCAGTTGAAAGCCCTCCCCAGATTGAATTGTCTGTAATATTGGGAATGGCAGTGCCATTCCTGTAGTTCCTTACCTTCAGGTTTTCCTTCATCCAGTATTGGGTTCCGATCTTTACTGTATTGTATATATTGCAGTTGTAGTCGGTAATTGTGGGCATACCAGAACCAGGTATATCATCATCATTATCATCCTTTTTACATGAAATTTGAATTACAGTAAAAGTTAAAAAAACAGTAACCAAAGTAAAAAGTGCTAAGCGTTTCATAGCGTCACTTGTGAAATTATAATTTTATTAAGATTAATATCTAAAAGAACTACAATACAATAGGGAAAATTTATTTTTGATGATCAATCGACTTAAAAGTGAATAAAAATACAAACAATCCTTTAACAGAAATATAAATCCAAAGTGATTATAAATCGCAAAGTCACATATTTCTGTAAAAAGACGAATAAAAAGGCTCTTTATACTTTTATGTGGGAAAAGTTAGCTTATACCAGATTAACACCATTCTTATATTTTTTTGCTTTAATCAGCCGGTTCAGGAAAAAGGCTCTATCCTCTTTTGTTTGGGTTAACATTGAAAAAAAATCAGAAATCATCAATTAAACTGCAAATAGTTACATTAATGATTGGTTGTCATCAAATCCTGAAAGGATTAAACATCAGTAGCCCCGGGTTAAGTGACCGGAATAGTTACAACTGTGCATGCGTTTTTAATGTTCTCCGGTCACAAACCCGGGGTAAGAAACGGTCATCACCATCATCAACCCTGAAAGGGTTGAACAATTGAACATGCGTACCCCATACCCACTGATATACATGTTGGGTGAATGTACTCATGCTTTTGTATTTGTAGATATGCATGAAAATAGAAAAACGGAAAATATTTTTATAAAATTGATCATTTTGACAAAGGTTTCAGCTCTTGTTTTTTCGGAGGACATTACCATTCAACCCTTTCAGGGTTGGTAATCGCTTTTGATATTTTCACCCCGGGTTTGTGACCGGAGAAAGGTCATAACAGAATTCTCAAGACAACCAATCCGGTCACTTAACCCGGGGCTACTGTTATTAAACCCACGTTGTGGGTTATGGTCTTTAACAGTAAATTACCCACTCAAAATGACAATGAATCTAATTACTTTATTAAATACGGATCTAAACAGTATGATATTACAACAAATAGCCAGGTATTAC
>JAQVEI010000530.1 GCA_028697695.1 Lentimicrobiaceae bacterium | reverse complement strand
TGAGGCGCAATGTTGGTCATATCATTTGCCTCGCTGGCCGGCGGTGTGGCAATGCTACCATCCATAGCCTCTATTCTCCAGGCCTCAAGGTTTGTAAAATAGGTAACGTTATTGTCTTTTTCCCACTTACGGCCTCTGAGATTAAAAGATACTTTAATCTGTTGTCCGGTATTAAATTTATCAATCAATTCACAGCGATCGTTGGTAAGTTGAAATTTCAACAATTCAGTGTACATTGAATTGGGGTTGTCCTGATATTCAACAATAAACTCTCTTTTTCTGAATTTCTCGGATGCTTGAAGCACCGGAAGTTTATCAATCAGGCGTCCAGTAATGTCAAAACTCATGGTAAATGTATTTTAAGTTAATAATCAATAAGGTATTTTGAGGTTTGAATCTTTCCAGTGATCAAAAACAATCAAAGCTTCATTTCGCATAAATTGTTTCATAGGTATGGAACGATTTTCGTTGTCGAGGTTGAGTTCTTCATAGATAAAACTATCATCAAACTCAGCGTTTGCTGCATCATGGCGGTCGGCAGCGAAGAATACGCGGGCCGGCCTTGCCCAGTATATTGCTCCAAGGCACATGGGGCATGGTTCACATGAGCAGTAAATCTCGCAATCCTCAAGTTGAAAAGTACCCAACTTTTTACATGCCTCGCGAATGGCAATGACTTCGGCATGGGCAGTGGGATCGTTGTCAACGGTAACCCTGTTGCCTGCCCTGGCAATAATTTCACCATTCAAAACCACCACGGCTCCAAATGGGCCGCCAGCGCCACTTCTCACGTTATCGTTGGCCAGATCAATGGCTGCCGACATAAATTTTTGTTGTTCACTGTTTGGCATAATACGTTTTAAATTCATTGGTCCACCTGCCGGTAAAATCCGGAAAAGCCAAAGCTTCGTGGAGCTGTTTTATGTACTCTTCGCGTGTAATTTCAATGCCGCCCAACGATATCAGGTGATCTGTGGTAACTTGTGCATCCACAAAATGAAAACCTAAATCATCAAGCCAGTTGCAAAGATAATAAAGTGCGACTTTTGAAGCATCACTTTTTAGATGAAACATGGATTCTCCGAAAAAAGCTTTTCCCAGTGACACTCCATAAAGGCCACCTGCGAGTTGGCCCTCACTCCATACTTCAATAGAATGCGCATATCCTGCTTTATACAAAGCGGTGTATGCAGCAGTCATGCGGTTATCAATCCAGGTGTCAAGCTGATGATCGCGCTTCACATTTGCACATTGACCTATAACTTGAGCAAAAGCCTGATCGGCGGTTACATCAAATATGCGACGTCGTATTTTTTGTTTCAGGGTTTTTGATGTTTTAAAGTTCCCTTTCGGGATAATGCAGCGCACCATCGGAGAATACCACATGATGGCTGACCATTTTTCGAACCAGGGGAAAAGTCCATGGCGGTAAGCCTTTATCAGGGTACTTACCTTTAAATTGCTGCCTATGGCAATTAAACCATTTGGCTCGTCGGAAAATGTGAGGGGAAAGTCATCGGATGATTCATCCAGAAACTCAATTTTTTTAAATTCCATTAAGCGTAGCGGTTGCCTGATATTAAATCACTGAAATGCAGCATATCAATTGATGAGAGATATCTATTAAAAACAGCTGCCCACAAGGGCAGCTGTTTTTAATAAATGTCAATAGCTGAAATTAAGCATTGTCTTTTTCAAAACTATGCATGCAATCTATTAATGCCTGCACGCTTTCTTTCGGTAATGCATTGTAGGTAGAAGCTCTGAAACCTCCAACAGAACGGTGGCCTTTTAATCCCACGATTCCGCAGTTTTTGGCATGCTCCAAAAAGGCTTCTTCTTTGTCTTTGTACTGGTCTTTCATTATAAAGCAAATATTCATCAAAGAGCGTGACTCTTTTTCAGCGGTTCCTATGAACATCTTGCTGTTGTCAATTGCATTGTAAAGCAAATCAGCTTTTTCTATATTCATCTTTTCAATGGCTTCAACACCACCCAATGATTTTATCCAGCGCAGGGTTTCTCTTACAGTGAAAATAGGCAATACCGGGGGAGTATTAAACATTGATCCATCCTTAATGTGCGTACGATAATCGAGCATGGTTGGGATAGTACGGTTCACATGTCCCAGAATGTCTTCACGAACGATAATAAAGGTAACTCCGGCCGGGCCTAAGTTTTTCTGGGCCCCACCATAAATAAGAGCATATTTGGAAACATCCATTTTACGACTGAAAATATCCGACGACATATCAGCTACCAGAGGCACCCGGCAGTCATAATCAGTCCTGATTTCGGTGCCGTAAATGGTATTGTTGGTGGTGATGTGGAAATAATCAACATCAGCCGGTACGGTGTATCCGCGAGGGATATAATTGAAATTTCTGTCAGATGATGAGGCCACAATATTCACATCACCGAATAATTTAGCTTCTTTGGCTGCTTTTTTTGCCCATACACCGGTTTCCAGATAAGCTGCTTTGCTTTTTAGCAAATTGTAGGGAACCATAGCAAATTGCAGACTGGCTCCACCTCCCAAAAATAATACCTGATAGCCTTCGGGAATGTTTAATAGCTCTTTAAACAAGGCAACAGTTTCATCCATTACCGCTTGAAAACCCTTGCTGCGATGAGAAATCTCAAGCAGTGATAAACCAATGCCGTTTAAATCGTTAACAGCTTTTGCAGTGTTTTCAATGGCTACCTGTGGCAGGATAGAAGGACCTGCACTGAAGTTGTGCTTTT
>JAQVEI010000529.1 GCA_028697695.1 Lentimicrobiaceae bacterium | reverse complement strand
AGCCACAATAATCGCTTGTTCCGTTGCAGACTTCTGAATTGCTTGCGAAGATCATTTGTTGGCATAGTATGGTAAATTGATTCGTAACTTAGCAACTAAATACTGCGTGTCTCGAGAGTTACTGGCTCCAAATACAACTTGTTCAATCAAGAAAACCCGACGACTAGTCATAAGTGTTTCAACAAATTGTCGCAAGCTTAAATAATCTCCGGCCACGGTAACGTTAAAAGTCAGCGTCTTTCTTTCAGCATTTCCGATATTAACTTCCTCTGTCTCACTCGGCAAATCTGACACTGAAATATCCTGTACCACTAAAGCATTTTCGGAAGCTACTTTTTCAATAATTTGTAAGGCATTAAGCAACATCGGTTCTTTGGGAAGAGCCTCGTCAAGAAGTGGGAATTGATTGCTGTATTGGGTATATTGTTGTTGTGCTGTACTCATGCTTGCAATCTTGTCATTCATTTGCGACAACAACTTCTGTTTGTCTTGAATCTCTTTGACTAAATCGACCATGGTGCTTAATGTTGGCTTAATCGCAAAAATAGCAAAGAAAATAACTGCCAGAACCGAGAGAAAAAGTTCCAAAGACACCCGAGCAACAGGGCGTTTGTAAAACTCATTGAGCACAATCAGCAGTTGTTCTTGTCGAGATTTTGCCATTTATTTGCTCTTCTTGTCCCAAATGATGTCAGAAGCAACATCAAAATTAATACCGGCACTTTGTTGAGTTGACTCAATTTTTGAGATACGCACATTACTGAAATGGGAATCAAGCTGCATATTGTTAACCAAAACATTCAACGAATCCTGCGAGTATGCCACACCAGAAAAACTTAAGGAAGCATTGCGAATCGTCAAATTGTTAAAAACGACGTTTTGCGGGATGGTGTCATTAAGAATGGGGAAAATCTCAACAATATTGGCCTCTTGCTGAAGCTGTTGATAATCAGTAATCTGCTGCTGAATAAAGCGGAACTTTGTTTCCAAGTCACCATAGGACTTGAGGACTTGCTCTTTTTCGTGAATTTGGTCATTTAAATCAGTATTGCGGCGATCCAAAGAAAAACGAGTAGCAAAACTGACAATAACCACCAACTCGGTAAAAATTACAATATAACGACCGACCGTCAATGCCCATTTGAAGGAACGTCCCCAAAAGGTCTCAAAGAAGGGATCTTTCGGAACAAGATTGATAGCAATATCAAGCTTCTTGCTGGCAGGCTTTCGGCGTCCTAACATGACTCATCTATCATAGCAGCTAGAGCTCATCATTTTCAATCGAACTATCCAGCAGTACTTCGTCTGTTCCTTTAATAGGCTCACGCCAACGACCAAATTTTTGGAGAATTGCTTTAAAGTAAAATAATTCCTTTATATCAAGTAAAAGCGCGAAATAGCTGTAAACCAATAAAGCAATTGTTCCGGTGCTGATTGTCAAGGCAATTAAGTCAATCGTTCGACTCGTATCAAAAACCACTTCATCAAGGATTTTAAAAGGCAGATACAGAAAAACTGCCATAAAGAAACTCGCCAAGATCATCTTAAGTTGCGCAAAAACAAAACTTTTATCAGAAAAGCACTGTAAACGCTTCTGCAAAAAGAAAATAAATAAAGCTAACTCCAAAAATGCCGCTACCGAAATAGCCGCTCCCAAACCTAAAACACCCCAGTTATAAACATAAACCGAGAGGTAAGAAACCAATAAATAGCTTCCTGTACAGATCAAACTAATAATGAAAGGCGTTTTCGTGTCCTTAAGTGCATGAAAAGCTCGAATCAAAAGTTGCACCATTGCTTGCGCAGTAATCGAAAGTGCAATAATCGCCACGATTTTGCCTGTCAAAACCGTTGCCCACCAAGGAAAGTTATAGGTGCCAAAAACTAAACGGACCACAGGAATTCTCAGAATAAGAAGGAGAACCGATGCCGGCAAAGCAAAAAAGGAAATTTGACTCAAAGACTGCAGTAACAAATGCTTAAAACGCTCCTGATCCTGCTCTTCTGATTCATCTGAAAGGAATGGTAAAGATGCCTGACTGATCGGCACACCAAAAAAACGAATCGGCAGCGTCATCAAGCGGCTCGCTAATTTCACTACCACAAAACTTAGACCTCCAATAGAAGTTGCAAAAAAGCCCATGGCCAAATTTTGGAGTTCACCAACGCCAACAGTAAGCAAACGAGGAGGCATCAATGAAAAAAGTTTTTTTACTCCAGAAAAGTGTAAATTAAAATTCAATTTCCAGCGAAAACCTAAACGCCAAACCATCGGCAGCTGAACGAGCATATGTAAAAAGGCCCCAATCAAGACGCCAATTCCCGCCGAATAAATTCCAAATTGGCCAGCAAATAACCAAGTCCCAAGCATAATGCCAATGTTATAAAGAACCGGTGCAATCGCTGGCGCAATAAAATATTGATATGCTTGAAGAATTCCCGTAAAAAAGTTGGAAATTGCAAAAAATAATTGCGCAAAAAGCATCAAACGAGTCAGCTTAACCGCAATAGCAATCTGTTCAGGCGTAAATTGACTCCCCGTGCGAAAAGCGGTGATCGGCTCAGCAAAAATAAAGGCCAAAACTGACAATAAAAGAAAGGCCGCAAGGACCCAGTTCATGACGATTGAAG
This sequence comes from Lentimicrobiaceae bacterium, assembly GCA_028697695.1. Lineage (GTDB taxonomy): Bacteria > Bacteroidota > Bacteroidia > Bacteroidales > Lentimicrobiaceae > Lentimicrobium. Next base: position 118 of record JAQVEI010000529.1, on the reverse strand, counting down.
TAAATTGGAAAGCTTCCTGTTCATTCTTTTTCTTTAAAGAACTAAAAATGGGAATAAAAGCCGCAGCCAAAGCACCCATTACTACTAACTGAAACAGTGTAACAGGAATATGAAAAGC
>JAQVEI010000528.1 GCA_028697695.1 Lentimicrobiaceae bacterium | reverse complement strand
GACGAGGAAATACTGGCTAACCCGCAATTACGGCAGAGAATGGCGCAAAAGATTGTGCAAGGAATAATCGATTACCTTGGCCACATGACTCAACAATGACTCGATCTAAAATACCGTTTTTATAAGCTCTGAAAGGATAATCTGACGAGAACTATTCTTGTTAAATTGTCCCCGGACTATCTTCTTTCCATAGATAATATGCGAACAAAATCGGTATATTCATCTACAGAAAACCGCTGTTTGTCAAAATCTGAAAATCTGCCTACTATTAATTTCTTTCATGCCAGGTCTTTCGTATGTCATTGATTATACGTTATATAATTTGCCTGGAGGATTCAACTTCATAAAAATAATTCATCACAGCACCTAAAATGGCCTGAACTTTGATGAATGAACATTTTTTGTTGACGAATGTTCAATTATCGGTGACAGACTTTATCTGTTTAATGACAAATGTTGATAAACTCTGAAAATATGCCAAACATTACGGTACACTTAAACTTGACCGGTGTCGACATTATTAGTACTTTTACGGCAATTAGTTATAATGATAATGGAGGAATCCTCAATATTAAAAAAAACTGACCTTTTAGGCAACCAGAGAGAAAGCTCTTTCCACGAGACTAAAACGATCTCTTCTGACAAAGCTGAAGCTAATCCTGTACTCGAAGGGCTTGCTGCTGAAGGTGGAGAGAACTTCTACCATTACATAAACTGGCTTGGCCTTTCAAAGGATCCAAACCTGATGATATTATCATCCATTCATCATTATTACTACGATTTCAATGATCTGAAAGGGGTAAAGACTTTAATCAACCTTAAGCAGCTTAACCAGTTAAATCATCTCGATAACTTTCTGAACAATGTGTACAGGGTGTTGCCTGTGAAAGCTAATTTTATCGGATGTTTCAAAGACAATAAGATCAGAAGAGGAATTGCCGTACCCTTTTATCAGTCTTTCAAATTCCTTAACGGACTCATAAACGTTATTGATTCCAGGTCTGACAGGTTTATGTCGAGGAAATATGTCATCAAACTGCTTGAATCGCATAATTTCAGGATCATTGACATGACTGAAATAGGCAGCCTTACCTATTTCTGCGCTCAAAATGCAAAAAAAAGCTGATTTTTCGTCCAGCTAATCTTTCCGTTCGTCAAATAGCTTCTTATATCGGCAATGGATTCAACCCATTAATATCTTGGATCTATTTCTTTTATTATCAGCACAATAATCTTTTATTTAACAATCATGGCTGACTGATCGCAGCAATTACTTCGTAAATAATGTTCAAATATTGACATACAATGCATTTTATTACTCCGATAATTCAAATTATGTGATGAATGAAGAACGATACAGGACAAGGATTAACATTTCAGCCGCCAACCTTCCTCAAAGGACTGAAATGACTGTTGACAACACGGTTTCTTAACCATATTTTTACACCAGGTAACAACAGATATTTTATGGAACGAATCGCGGTCCTTGAAAGACCATTCATCCTGTCGGTTTTTTTGCACAGGGAAGGAGATTACAATTTAAATAATTGCAAAAGGAACAGAACAAGTATAGTTTTTAACAATCTTGCCTCAAATGGTTATACAGATTTCTGCCAATACCTTGAGATAATGGGACTGGCATCAGAGCGTGATATTATGGCATTTTCTTCCCTGCACAAATATTATTATGACACCAATGGATTTTTCGGAGTAAAAGCATTAATACACCTGACCAGATTGAACAAAATAGCACATCTTGACAGTTTTCTAAGGGTGGTTACTTCATTGCTGACAGAGAAGGCTTTTTTTGTCGGTTGCTACGAAGACAATGAAAATACCTCGTCTGGAGGTCATCTGCAGGCCTCATCAAAATTCGTTGAAGCTTTAAACAGCAGGGCTGGGAAGCCAGTAGTTAAAAAGCTGTCAGAAAAGTATATAAGAACAGTTCTTGAGCAGAACAGACTCAGAATACACGATATATCATACATTAACAAGATGTCATACTTCTGTTCAGAATATACTGGCATTCCCGGGTGAATGGATCAGCCCTCTGGTTTTATAAAAATATAATCGTTAAATTTCCCCAAATACAGCTCCTGGCTGAAATAAAAAATTAGGTTTCATTATTTCTTTTTAACAATAATATGAGAAAATTACCGTATAATCTGGAGTGATAACAATATGGGTAAAATCAGCAACATATTTAATCTTAAAATCATTCCTTTTCTCGAAAGATGGAATCTGATCAATTTCATCCTGGGAACTATTGACATACTCTCAATTGCTTTGGCATTCGAGATAGCCTACCTGATTAACTACTATCAGGATGGCGGAAGGTTTTTCTTTGAAAGGAAGGAATTCACCTACATCTTTCTTGGGCTTCTTCCACTATGGCTTCTGGTACTGTATCTCATCAAGGTTACGGAGATCCCCAGAACAAAACGCTACAGAACCTTGCTTCTGGAATATCTTCAGTCGGCCATCGCAATAAGCTTTGTGCTGCTTGTATTCTATTTTGTATTTAAGCTTTCATACATTTCGAGGCTTTTTCTTGTAGAATTCGTCTTTCTAGGATTCATTTTCCTCTTCCTTGTAAGAACCGTCGAATACAAGGCATTCAAAATATACAGGTCAAAGGGATTCAACCGGGTAAACATTATTGTTATTGGAGATGAATCAACAATACCTTTTATAGACAGTCTTCTGCTTAATATAGACTGGGGCTACAGGATCATCTTCCTTTTCACATCATCCCAG
>JAQVEI010000527.1 GCA_028697695.1 Lentimicrobiaceae bacterium | reverse complement strand
CTTTTTTCCTTTCGTTCGTAATTGCCATCGGTAACGAACTGCCAAAACTGTTTTACAAATTCCGGGCTCAGTGCCTCCACTACCAAAATAATATCAATGTCTTTGGTAGCGCGGGGGGTAAAACCGGCCTCATCAATAATTAAATCACAGGCAGTACCGCCAATAATCACATAATTATCGGGGTACTCCTCGAAATATTTTTTAAATATATTTAATCCTCTTACCATATAAACTTTTCTATAATTTGTTCCAGGGCCATTTCAATACGTTCATCCTGAGTCTCTTTAAAACACAGGTATAACGATAAAGGGTCAACCACCCGTGTGTTGCTGAATAATTGATTTACTATTGTTTCAGGGTTATATTTCCATACTTCGAGGCAATACGCTCCTTCGTATTTATTGGCGTTTGTTAAAGCATTACTTTTTTGTAATGCATAAAACATATTTTTTTCTATGGCATAATATTCCTGTCGCGTGGGGTTTATATCGGAATATTCCGGTAAAGCAGAATTGTAGCTATGAAGCATAAATACTCCTTGTGGTTTTTCATCCACAAAAACCCGTTTTAGAACAGGGTTTATCAGAATATTTTGCTGCACAGCATTGTGCCACAATTGCTGTCTGCCGGTCATAAATCGAATAAATTTCTCTTTATCACCTGTTACCTCAATCAATGCATGAAATTTCAGGTTTTCAACTGCACGGGTAATCCCCATTGGGTTTGTGCCCAGAAGATTCGCTAACTCTTTAAAAGTAAGATTCTCCAGTTGGTGCATATTTTCTTTATCGAGGATATACATCAAAAACAGTTGTTGTGCTACTGGCGTAAGTACGGATTTCTTTTTTTTATCAGCGATGCCGTATTCCCGCAGGTCGATTAAAAATTCAGGCACATACAATTGTTTGTCCGGTACTATAAATGCTATTCGTTTTTCAATTAAACGTTTTCGCAAGTATGCCTCCAATTTATCGAATAGCGCAATTACAGGCAACTGTGTGGTTTTTTTTATCTGGTCAAAATGTTTTTCCATTTGAGCAATTCCATAAGCATTTGCTTCTTTCATTTGAGCCAAAATACATGGTCTGCCGGCAAGTACCATTTTACGCCATTGATATCCTTCGGCCAGATACATCGGAAATTTATCAGTTACAGCCCTGGTTAGCGGTTGAATTTCAATTTCCAATCCTATAACATCTTTTATGTATTCGATTAATCTCTTCATCTTTGCTTTAATATCATTATTTATGCTTGATAACATCATTGATGTTATTGTGCAAATATAATGTTATTATATTGATATTCATAAATTAATAAACTTTTTTGTATCAAATAGTTTTTGCTCTCCATACTTCACATATCCCAGTTGATTCGTTAATAACTGTGTTCTGTCTATTTTAAAATCAGAAGAATTGAAATGTGTGTGACCATAAATCCAGTAATCTGCAACCGAATCCTCAATTAAATCATACAATTCAACAGCAAATGCTTCGTTTAAAACATCACCTTTATACTTTTCAGGGTAGTTTAAAAAGGTTGGGGCGTGGTGCGTTACTACAATAGTTTTAGTGGTGTAGTTGTGGTGTAGTGCCTGGTTTAGAAATGTAAAACTTTCAGCATGTAATTGATTAAATTGTTCTGCATTAAACCGGGAGCCCTTGTATTTTATTACCTGAAAATCACTTATGTTCCTTTCAATATGCCAGCGGTTGGCAATACTTATTTCCGACCAAAGCGTCGAAAAAACCAGATTCACGTTATCATTTTCAATAACCGTATTATTTACCAGATGTACATTGTCCTTAATTTTTTCTTTGAATGTACCACACCTTTCGGATAACTCCGCGTAATAGTATTCGTGATTTCCAGGAATCCAGTAAGTTTTTTCAAAATTATCCGAAACATATTTGAAGAAGTCGCTATGCTTATCCATGATAGCAAACGGCACGATATCACCGGCCAATATTAACACATCACCCAACGGTTTTATTGGATTGCGGGAAAGAAAATCCTTGTTTTCAGAAAATTCAAGATGAAGGTCTGATGCGTATTGTATAATCATTTTATGTTCCCAGTTCTTTCAAATATTTATTCATCTCCGCCTGCACTTCTTTTAATTGGTTTTCCAGCGTTTCAATTTCCTTTTGTACAGCGGCAATGTCCACTTCGGGTTCTTCCTCAAAGGTGTCCACATAGCGGGGAATATTCAAATTAAAGTCGTTTTCCTTTATTTCCTCAAAGGTGGCCACATAGCTGAATTTGTCTTCCACAACACCTGCATTCAACTTGCCCTGATTAAATTTTTGATAGGTTTCTACAATGTGGTCAATGTGTTTATCGTTGAGCTTGTTTTGGTTTTTAGCCGAATCGTAATGTTGGCTCGAATCAATAAACAGAACATTGGTGTTATCTGCTTTTCCTTTGTTAAAAATCAGAATAGCAGCAGGAATACCCGTCCCGAAAAAGAGATTGGCCGGTAACCCGATTACAGCTTCCAGTATATTTTCCTCAATGGTTTTCCGGCGTATTTTCCCCTCGCTGGCTCCCCGGAACAAAACCCCGTGAGGAACTACAACTCCCACTTTTCCACGTCCTTCATAAGTTGTTTCAATCATATGGGAAATAAAAGCCCAGTCGCCTTTGCTTTTGGGTGGAACACCCCGCCAAAAGCGGTTGTACTGGTCGGTTTCAGGATCATAGGAGACGGTGGTTTTATCGTCGTCTTTATCTTCGACCTTGCCCCATTTGTCTAACGAA
>JAQVEI010000526.1 GCA_028697695.1 Lentimicrobiaceae bacterium | reverse complement strand
ATATCTCTTGGATATGATTATTGCCAGGATATTAAACAACATAGGAATAATAACGAGGAATGAGCCCAGGTTGGATTTTGACAGGAGGTCCCGATAGTTAATAAGAAGCAGAGCTATAAGAATTAGTGAAACAGAAACACCAATCATTATTAGTCTGAATTTTTTCATTTTAGTGTCATTTCAAGAGGATTAATAATTGAAATCTGTTCTTTAATGTCATTTTGCACCAATTCTTTTTACATAATTTTAGTTTTTTAGTTAAGGTTAAAGATAAATCCTGTTATAGTTGTTTTTAATCTCCAATTAATCCTAACGTAAAGAAGCAATTGTGTAATTTAGATATTACTGGTATCGGGTAAATTTCAAATCATATTAACTGTATATTGCAAAACTCATTAAGATCATCTTTTTAATCCTGCCATTTACTTTATATATCAATGTTTTGGGTACTGGCAATTACTTAATGGCCCGGCGGAACCGGGGCAGCGGAGCGCCAATGACATATACGGACCAGTTAGCTGTAGGGTTCATTCTTATTCTTGGTTGTTCTGAATTAATGTCAACGTGGGTTGGGCAGGAAGGCTCTTCACGTATACAATGAGGCGGCCTTTAAAAATGCTGTTTGCGGGCAGTGCCTGAGAGCGAAGGGAAGGTCGTTTTTCCATGGTCTGACTAATTATCGATACTATTAACAGTTTGCCATAAATGCTGTATTCATTCACTTGTATCTAGAACTTAAAACTATAATTTATTGTTGGCATGATTGGGAAAAGACTCTTCTGAATAACTTTCATTTGAGGAGCATCTCCAGCTGAAGTTGAGCTGTTTTCAGGATAATCAATGTAATAATAAAGAGGATTTTGCCGGTTGTAAACATTATAAATATTCAAGGACCAGGTCCTTGTGCCCCGTCTCTTTTCCTTGTAGAAATTTATTCCTACATCCAGTCTGTGATAATCTCTCATTCGGAAGCCATTTTTACCTTCATAGAGATATGCATCAAAATCATAAGAATATATGCTTCCATTATTATTGAAATACTCTTTTGAGGTAATGGCTTTATATTTTCCGGTAGCAAGAGTGATAGGAAGCCCTGAGCCATAAACCCAGGTGGCCGAAATATCTATATTCTCATTCAATTTTCTTTTAAGGATGATCGAAATGTCATGTCTTCGGTCAAATGTATATGGGTACTTCAGTCCCCGATTGATATTTTCAAATTGCCTGTTGGAAGTGGATAATGTGTAAGAAATCCAACCGGTTGTATTACCGGTTGCTTTCTGCAAGAGGATTTCAATACCTTTTGAATGTCCTCTGCCATTCTTTTCAATTTTATCTTCCCAAAAAGCTGTTCCTGAAAAGAATGCAGCACCCTCTTTGAATGTAACAAGATCATTCATTTTTTTGATATATCCTTCAATAGTAATGCTGATCCCCACATTATCAATTGATTTCGTTATGCCAACTGCTAACTGTTCCGATTTTTCAGGCGGGATACCTGAAGTAGTGGGCATCCACAAATCAGAAGTTAGGCCTAATCCTGAGTTTGCAAGCAGGTGAATATACTGTTGCATCTTACAGTATGAACCGAAGATGGAGAAAAGGTTACAGACTTCTACTTTTGCAGATAATCTTGGCTCATAGGATTGATATAATTTCAATTTTGTGTTGTAGCCACTCCATCTAAGGCCAAGATTTAGACTTAGGAAATCCAGAGGGTCTATTTCGTTCTCTACATAAATGAAACTTTCAAACGTGTTTATCCGAGGATAATCGATCACGTCCTCATTTTCAAGAATACCATCGTTATTTGATCGATAGGCAAACTTACCTGGATTGAAGCTGTGATAAATTCCACCTCCCCCAAACTTGAACTTGAAAAGCTTAAATGGTGAATACTCGTAAGCTGAATTGAGAGTAAAGTCATTTATACCGGAGTAGTATTCTGATTTACTTGTTTCCAATTTATTGTTTACAACATCTTTATAGTCGTATGTAAACATGCTTATGTTTCGATAGTTTGTATACCCTAAACTAAACTCGCCAAATAAAGCAGGGCCAAATACATGAGTCCATCTGCTAGAGAAAAGCGCATTGCCCCATCTGATTATGTTTTTGGCATCTGTTTCAGAGGTGCTTTTTCTTTCATGAAAATTTGTGCTGTAAGCATCACGTCCAAAATAAAAGCTTAAGAACATTTTGTCTTTGGAAGTGATTTCATAATTGGTCTTAATTATGTTATCAAAAAAATTGTATCCGACAGACCCACCATCCATTGCTATTGAGCTCAAAGGCAACATGAATATATCGGGCCAGAATCTTCTGAAGGAGAACAGAAAGGATGATTTTTCTTTTTTAATAGGCCCTTCCAATAAAACACCGGTCGATAATAAACCCAGCGAGAGGTTGCCATGCGTTGAATATTTGTTGCCATCTTTTACCCTTATATCCACTACTGATGAAAGTCGACTCCCGTATCTTGCAGGAAATGCTCCCTTGAAGAGTTTAATGTCCTTCAACGCCTCAGTTTCAAACACTGATAGATAATTGCCAAGGTGATTAACATGGTATAACGTAACACCATCGAGTAAGAACAAATTTTGGTCAGGGCTGCCTCCTCTGACGTTGAGGCCACTTTGTCCTTCTGAACCAGAAGCAATACCGGGCAAAAGTTGAAGGCTTTTAATTGCATCCCGTTCAACGAATGACGGTAATACTTTAAAATCTGAAATCTGAACATGAAGGAGACTCATCTGTAGATCG
>JAQVEI010000525.1 GCA_028697695.1 Lentimicrobiaceae bacterium | reverse complement strand
ACAAGATTTACAGGTTTTATTTTGGTCTGCTGAAAAGCATGGAATATGACTGTATGGAGAGAAAGTTTTTCAATAAAATAAGTTAACAGAGAATCATGTTTCCGACAGGATTTACAAGATTTACAGGTTTTATTTTGGTCTGCTAAAAAGCATGGAATATGACTGTATGGCGAAAAAACCTTGCATTTAACATCATACCATACTGTCATCCAATGATATATTGTTTTTTCAGCAGGCCCTGCTTAAAATCCGGAGCCGATTTGTTAGAAGTCTCAGGAAGATCAGGCCGCACTGCACAGAAATGGCGGTCAAATCGGGACTTTATATTTACCCCGTTTTTTCGGGGTTTACCCCTTATTTTTTCGGGGCTGACCATTGCCTGCCACTCGATATCTTCCTTTGCAAACGTATACTTTTATTCATACTTTTTCAGCAATCCAAAATCAAAAGGGGTCCATAAGCATGATTTTAAACCACTTTCCCTAAATCCGGTATTCACCCAGCTATTACACGTCTTAAAGCAGGAATAACTTCCTTTAGATTTGTAGAAATCATCTGTTGAAGAGTAACCCTTGTTTTCAAGTATGATTTTCAATCCGTTTTTATCCGTTTCAAATGTATTTTGTAAATAAACATTCATTTTTTGCAATTCAGGCTCATTTAATTTTATTTCAACCCAATCCGAATATTTCTGTTTGTATCGATTTATGTGCAATAGTGTTGTGCTTTTTAAAAACAATGCGCTGAATGCATTATTAAAAGTCAAATCTCCCCAGGTTGGTGTATTCATGTAAAAGTTCTCATCGCCCCAGCCAAAGGATAAATAATTATCCGTTGCGCTATGTTTTATTCCCGACAACAACAAACTATCCATATTTTTCACTGGAAGTACAATATATAGATGAACTCCGTTAGTACTTAAGTATATTGATTTGTCAGAAATCTTATTATCTGCTTTTCGGTCAATCGTTATTGCCGTTAAAATCAAAGAAACAATTATGTATGCAATAGGAATTAGTAAAAAATATAAAATCCATTTAAATATTTTCCTGACTATTTTCATGTTGTCTGGCTTATAGGTTTGCTAACTTATTATCTGCCCAGCTTGTATTTAGCCATGCAACTTCCACAGAGCCAACAAAAGCTACTGCTAAGATAACACTTTTCATCCCGATAATTATCGGGACCAAACCATACCTCACATATTAAATCACCCCCACAAACCGATCTATCAACCTCCCTACCCACTTCCAGCTCATCAACAAATTGAAAAGTCCTATCGTTACAACGGCCACCACTGCTCCCAGCAGGACATCAATAATATAATGGTGTACCGAGTAAACTGCCGCAAACCAAATGCCCAGCATAAACAGTACAAACAAGGCATTTACCCAACCCAGTTTGTTCCGGATGCCGTAATAGAGCACAATTACGGGGTAAGCCGCGTGAAGAGAGGGAATGGCCGCGAGCACATTTGCGTTTTTATTGTACAGGCTGGCAAAAACGGGTATGCCGGTTAATTCATCAAAGCGAGCCAGGCCGGCGCTGTTGCCCTGAACGCCCAGGTGAAGCTCAAAACCATACAAATCGACATACCAGGGCGGTGCGGCCGGATATATATAGTAAATTACAAAGCCCAACAGGTTGGCAAGCAGGAAAACCAGGGAATACTGCGTAAACAACTGCTTGTTTTTATAATAGAGATATACCCCGAAAGCCAATGGAACCGGCACCCAGTTGAGGTAAAACAAACCCGAAACAATATCAAGAAAACGGGTATGCACCAGGTTAAAATACTCGTTGGGTGTGTATATAAGCCCGTTCAGTGAAATGCCAAACAGGCTTTTTTCCAATAAATAGGGTTCCTGAATGCGCACCGGCGAAACCTCATAGTTGGGAAGGATTCGCATAGAATCATACACTATCCAATAGACCATAAAGATTGAGAAGCCGATAATAAATTTGCGGGTTTTTTTATTTCCATAAAAAAGCAACAGGTAAAAGCCCATTAAAAAAAGCTGGTCGCCACGTATGGGGCCCATTACCAGTGCCCAAGCCATATAAACCAGCACCAATGCCAGATTCACCCATAAGTTTTTGCGGGTAAACCGTGTAAAAGTTAAGTTTTCAACCATATTATTCATTCCAGACCCTCTCATAGGTTGGCTCACCGGTCTTTATATTGTGCCCGAAAAACTCAATGTATTTTACTTTTGGCCAATAAGATGTGTTGTCGGCATAGATATATAAGTGTTCGATTATCGATTCCTGATGGTTGATTGAAGTTACGACTATCGCATTGAAAGGCCCCTTTTGCACCAACCTGAAATGCCTGTTCCGGTCGGCAACCAGCTTTACCTCGTATTCATTTTTTTTGCCTTTCACGGGGGAGCATTCTACACCATAGGCAAACAATTTTTCAATTTTACGCAGTTCCATCTTTTGCCCCTGCTCTTGATACCGCAGCCAATACACATCTACAGGTGAATCTGCAAGCAAAGTACCGCCTGCATCAAAGTTGGCGTCGTAAACAATGGTGTTGGTATTGTGGTTGCGCTGAATGTAAAACAGCCTTTCGGTGGTTTTGGCGGGCACAGGATAACCGCCATCGTCTCCTGAAAGAACGAATAAACTTAAAATTATCGCTATTATCCCTTTAGCCATATCAGAGCCATTTTTCCTTTTTGCACCATGCAATGGTTTCACGAAGCCCATGTGTTAAATCATAGTCGGGTTTAAACCCAAAATCCCTGAAAACAGGGTCGCTGTC
>JAQVEI010000524.1 GCA_028697695.1 Lentimicrobiaceae bacterium | reverse complement strand
TTTTATGAAGTTGAACTGATGATCAGGGGTGTCATCAAACAGCTTTATGGTGATGTCTCCAAATGTTGTAGTGATACGCACCTGTGTATCTGCCTCATTTTCTGTGCTTTGTGAAAAAAGCAATAGGGGAAGACAGGCCAAAATGAGAAACAGATAAAATTTGTGTTTCATGTTTGATGGATGAAAGCTGCAAAACTACAAAAAAGTAGTGAAAAAGATTTATAGCGCTTCTTTATCGGTATGCTGCATTTTTGTGGTTTCATTTTGAGCCTTAAGATAACAGCTTCTGCACAAGGGCTCATAGGTGTCGGTTTCTCCAAGCATGACCAGCTTTTTTTCATCCGTTTTGCGATGGGAATAATGCGCCAGATTTCCGCATCGCATGCAAATAGCATGTACTTTGGTAACATATTCGGCAGTAGCCATAAGCGCGGGAATGGGCCCGAAAGGTTTTCCGCTGAAATCCATATCAAGTCCCGCCACAATAACCCGGATTCCACTGGTTGCCAGCTTATTGCAAACCGACACAAGTTGGTCATCAAAAAACTGGGCTTCATCTATTCCCACCACATCAACCTGATGCGCGTACAATAAAATTTGAGAGGAATGCTGAACGGGTGAAGACTGTATGACATTTTCATTGTGTGAAACCACGTTTTGTTCATCAAAACGGGTGTCGATGGCTGGTTTAAAAATTTCAACCTTTTGCCGTGCAATGCGCGCCCGGGTCAGCCGCCGGATGAGTTCTTCTGTTTTGCCTGAAAACATCGATCCGCAGATCACCTCTATCCATCCACGCCCTTGATTTAAATTACGGTCGTTTTCTAAAAACATTGGCCCACTTATTGGTATTTCTATTAATTTTAACCTGCCAAAACTTCCTTTTCGGGTGATTTTGGCCCTTCAACTTGTTTTTTAATGCCCGATAAATGTACAAAAATAAACCTTTAAACGTTTAATGTATAATTAAAAATAACCAATACACCCATGACCGAACTGAGACAGGAAATTGCAAGGCTGTCAGAACAAATTCAGCATAAGCTTGATAAGCTAATAGACAACAAGTTAAATACTGCTATTGAGGTGGATATTGTTCTGAGCAGGTTAAGCCAGCTTTATGATAAAATTGAGGTTTACCGTCAATCACTTCCACGACAGGGCCAGGCAGACGAAAATGCTGAAAAACAAATTGAAAATACTTCGTCACCGGTCTCCGACAGCAGGAAGTCAGCGGAAGAAGAAGATCAGCCTATTCTGCCGCCGCCGCCGCTTGCTCCTGAACCACCGCCACTAAAAACGTACTATGAAATAGAGAAAAGTGTGCCGCCACCTCCACCATCTGATGAAAAAGAAAAGGCGGATAATGATAAAATTAATCCTGAACCCCAGCGCGAGGAGCCTATAGCTCATATACCGGTCAAAGAGAGCTCATTACCGGAAAGCGCCCACATATCCGGGCAGGCCTCACTGCCTGCAACCGAATCGCCTGCTGAGGCGGTGCCTTTGCCCAAACCAAAACCGCTTGCTTCTACGGGCGATTTGTTCGCGACCACCAGCCTGGGTGAAAAATTCAAAAATGATACACCTTCCCTTAATGATAAGATTACCTCTGATCGTAAGGACTTTTCACTGGCTGACAGCATGCACCTCAAACCCATTGCTGACCTGAAATCCTATATCGGGATAAATGAAAAATTTCAGTTTGTGAATGATCTTTTTGACGGCTCAACCAGTGATTACAATCAGGCCATCAGCCATTTAAACAGTTGTCAGAATGGTGATGAGGCCAGGGCAGCCTTGCACACTTTGTTGATTAAACATTCATGGAGTGATGAAAACCGCTCTCTGGATTTATTGCGTTCGTACGTTACACGACGCTATTTGTAGCTTTACTTTTGATGACGGGCAATTAATACCAGATATGTTGAAATTAACGCGCTGTCAGATATTGTCACAGTACAGTTGATTGTGAGGTATGGCGTCCAGGCGTGATGATTATTGCTTTTATTAATGATTTTATAACCCATCGCGGAAGATAAAACAGACAAACTCCAAGTTTATGGCAAAACTGTACCTGGTTCCGACTCCAATTGGCAATCTTGAAGACATGACCCTGAGGGGAATTCGTGTACTTAAGGAAGTTTCGTTGATTCTGGCAGAGGATACCCGCAAAACAGGGCTATTGCTCAAGCACTTTGGTATAACCAACACCATGCAGTCGCACCACATGCACAATGAACATCAAACGGCTGCCCTTATTGCCCGGCGCATTTCAGCAGGTGAATCGGTTGCATTGGTAACGGATGCGGGTACACCTGGAATATCAGATCCGGGTTTTCTGCTGGTGCGAACATGCGTTGAGCAGGACATAGAAGTGGAGTGCCTTCCCGGCGCCACCGCGTTTGTGCCCGCACTGGTTAATTCAGGCTTACCCTGCGATAGGTTCTTTTTCGAGGGCTTCCTGCCACACAAGAAGGGAAGGCAAACACGTTTGGCATTCCTGGCTACAATACCTCACACGCTTGTCCTCTACGAATCTCCATTTCGTCTGGTAAAAACCCTGCAACAGTTGTCAGAGGTTTTGGGAAACCGGAAAGCCTGTGTATCCCGCGAATTGAGTAAGATGTTCGAAGAAAATCGCCGCGCACCGCTCAATGACCTTGCGCAACATTATACTGAGCATCCTCCAAAAGGAGAAATTGTAATTGTTGTTGGCGAAAAACCCGCAGAAGCATCAGAAAATAACAGCTCGCAATAAGCTGTATTTGCATTT
>JAQVEI010000523.1 GCA_028697695.1 Lentimicrobiaceae bacterium | reverse complement strand
CTTTTCCTATTTCTTATGCATAGAAAGTAACAGGACAGCATATCACGATTATTCATCCTGAATAAGTTGTTTGACTTCCCTTACTTCTCCTTGTTTAAGGTCGTCCAACCACACTTTATCCACCCTTACCCTTACCAAACGAAGCGTAGGGAATCCCACGGCAGCAGTCATTTTTCGTATCTGCCGGTATTTGCCTTCCGTAAGTATAACTGCAATCCACGAGGTGGGTCCATGCCGGTCGTCTCTTATTTTCTTTATTCTGGGCGGGAAATCCGGGACTTGTTCAAGCCGCCTTACCTGGCAGGGAAGTGCCAGGTATTTTTCACTCCTGATACCAATTTCAACGCCCTGTCGCATTTTCTCCATTGCTACCTCGTCTATCAGGCCATCTACCTGAACGTAATATTCTTTTTCCCTGTCTTTACTTCTTAGCTGGTCACATAGTATTCCATTGGTCGTCAGCAACAACAGACCTTCACTTTTTTCATCCAACCGGCCTACCGGCATGGTACCATCAGGAAACTGGAACAATTCACCAAGCACTTTTTTCCAGTCGTGTTCACACACAAACTGACTGAGATAGCCGTAAGGCTTATGCATAACAAAGTGGCGATGATTCAAATGAATAGAAGTTTAAATGAAGTGCAAAGGTAAAGTTTATGATGAAAAACCAATCAAATTCATTACATACAACTCAATATCCCTATCTTTACGCGGTCAAAAAAAATAAATCATATTGAATGAAGTTATCGGTAGTCATCGTAAACTACAATGTTAAGTACTTTATAGAGCAGTGCCTGCATTCGGTTTTTGCTGCAACAGAAGGTCTTGACGCAGAAGTATTTGTGGTAGACAACAATTCAGTTGATGGTAGTGTTGAAATGATAGCCGAAAAATTTCCGCAGGTTAATCTCATCAGCAACAGCGACAATCCGGGATTTTCCAAAGCCAACAATCAGGCCATACGGATTGCGCAAGGCGAATACATTTTGCTGCTCAACCCGGACACGCTTGTAGAACAGGACACCCTAAAAAAGTGTGTTGACTTTATGGATGCCCACCCTGATGCAGGCGGATTGGGCATCAAGATGATTGATGGAAAGGGCCGCTTTCTGCCTGAATCAAAACGGGGTTTACCTACTCCCGCGGTTGCTTTCTATAAAATCTTTGGTTTATCGGCACTGTTCCCAAAATCAAAGACTTTTGGAAAGTATCATTTAGGTTACCTCGATAAAGATAAAACTCACGAGGTAGACGTGCTTTCGGGCGCTTTTATGATGCTGAGAAAAAAAACACTGGATGAAACAGGCTTACTTGATGAAGATTTTTTCATGTATGGCGAAGATATTGACCTTAGCTATCGCATCACCAAAAGCGGATATAAAAACTATTATTATCCCGAAGCCAGAATAATTCACTACAAAGGCGAAAGTACCCGAAAGTCGAGCATTAATTATGTTTTTGTTTTTTACAGAGCAATGGTAATTTTTGCTGAAAAGCACTTTTCATTGCATCATGCCCGGCTGTTTTCATTTCTTATAAACCTGGCCATTTACCTGCGAGCGGGTATTGCAGTGGTTTATCGTGTTTTTAAGAAATTGATTTTACCGGTGAGCGATGCATTGATTATGTATGGAGGCGCATTGCTGATAACAGCCTACTGGGAAAGCAATGTTATATACCATGCGGGTGGCCACTATCCCCCGCTATTTCAATATGGCATTCTTCCCGCCTATATTCTCATTTGGTTAGCAGCGGTATTGCTAAGCGGCGGATATGACCTGCCTTTACGTTTACGCAGGGTAATTACAGGCATGTTTACCGGAACCATAACCATACTGGTTTTTTATGCCCTTTTACCCGCTGAATTCAGATTTTCGCGCGCACTTATTGTACTCATTGCAGCCTGGGGCCTGATAGCCATAACAGGTATCCGGTTTATACTTCACCTGGCCGGTTTTAAAGATTATCGTATCGGAGCCAATCCCAACAGGCGTTTCGCGGTGGTTGGCAATCCTGCTGAGGCAGAAAGGGTGGTGGAATTGCTTCGTAAATCGCTGGTAAATCCCGGTTTTATCGGCATTGTCGGGTTAGATCACAAAAGCAGGAAACAAAACGGCTACATCGGTCAAATGGCCAACTTATCCAGCATTATCAGCATTTATAAAATTGACGAAGTCATATTTTGCGCCAAAGACATGCCTGCGCATCAAATTATTGATGCCATGAGTCACCACAGCCAAATGAGAACCGAATACAAAATAGCACCGCCGGAAAGCATGAGCATTATAGGCAGCAATTCAATAAGTACCAGCCGCGATTTGTATATCATTGATATCAATTCCATCAGCAAAGTGAACAACCGCAGAAACAAGCGGATCTTTGACATTTTGGCTTCCCTTATCTTGCTGGTGTTATCACCAGTAGTTATGTTTTTCACCCGTAATGCCTTCTATTTTGTCTTAAATCTTTTCAAGATACTGACCGGTTATCGCTCCGTAGTGGGTTATACTCCATTGCCTGATTCCGGCACTGAATTGCCACAAATCAGAAAAGGCATACTGTATCCAACCGATCTCTTTCCGGAACGCGATATTGATGATGATACTGCCCGCACCCTCAATATGTTGTATGCACGTGATTATCGTCTGAACAACGACTTCAATATATTGATAAAAGGATTCAAAAGAATGGGACGAAAGTGAAAGCTGCATGGCTAAACCTTTTTAATTCATTTTTGTTAAATACGTCGAAACCGTCAGGAATAATTCATGC
>JAQVEI010000522.1 GCA_028697695.1 Lentimicrobiaceae bacterium | reverse complement strand
CAATTTAATTTCCTACAATCCATCAGCAGATTACGGGATAGAAGTGAACAGAAAGTTGTATTGGTATTTTAAATTTATTGAAGAAACTTATCGCATTCCTCTTTTAAGGTAATGAGTTAATGTGTTAGGTTTTTTTCTTTCGCAACGAGTCCCACATCAGCATGGTGACGCCTGCCATAGTGAATACTCCACCCATCAGTTGTATGCGGGTAGGGAGCATGTTAAACATTACAATGGCTCCCATCATCACAAAAAGCCCTGTCGTGCTTAATATCACCGCCGTTTTACTTGCCTGAATATATTTCAAGGCAGAGTATTGGAAAATAGAAGTCAGGAATGGGCCTACAAAAGCTCCGGCGGCAAGATTAAACATCACCTTTCCATCTATTACAATACTTTCGCCCCAGGCTGTCAACATCACAAGCGAAAACAGGAATAAGAATATTGCCCGGTTGATGGCCAGTATGATTGGAGTTATGACTACTATATTCTTTTTTACCAGGATGGTTCGTATGCCGTAAAATGAAGTAGCAACAAGCATAAACAGGGCTGTTTCCAGCGAAAATCCGGATAGGCCATTGTTGGACGCTATGATAAAAGCACCCGCGAATGTAACGATGGCTCCGGCTGCTACACGGCTGTTTAGTTTCTCATTCAGAAAGCGGATACTGAGCAGGGCAATAAAGACATATTCCAGATTGCGCAAAAAAGAGGGCACCGCCGGATTAAGTGCAATACCAATGGCTATATACAAACTAGTGGTAGCCACCAGTTCAAAGATTGCAATGATAAACAAATTGCGGAAGTCTGTTTTTTGCAATTTCTTTATATCGGCAAAACCCTTGCGGTGTATAGCATAGAGGCTATTCCAAAATAAAGCCCAGGCAAACCACCAAAACCCAAATACAGGCAAACTTATTTTAAGCAGGGCTGCTTTACTGAAAAGATATACCAGCGAACCAAAGAAAGTGGCACCAAATGCAAAAAGATAGCCTTTGTGATGGTTGCTTATTTTCATAACAATTTACCCGTATGATAAAATTAGTGTGCCGGATTGAGTATTTTATTCACTGCGGCAATTGCATTAAAGAAGCGTAATTCTCCGTTTCCCTGAATTATGGTGTAGGGCAAACCATTCAATTCCAATGTTTTTACATACAATTCAAAAATTTCTTCTCTGCGGTGAGGATGCTCCCGCAAAGGGTCGGACTCCCAGGGCAAATCAATATCACAAAGCAAATAATGCTGATAGCGGTGAGTTACCATCGTATCAGCTATCCAGGGATGCACTTTATTGTACTTTACTTTGCACCAGATATAGTTCACCAGTTGATCCGTATCAGCAAACAACACGTTTGCGCAGCTGTTGCGGGCTGCTTCATTCTCCAATTTCAACTGACCTTTCGCTATATTTAATATATCATCGTAAGTATAAGGCCGCTGCAAGGCTTCAAGATATTCACGCGAATATTCAATAACAAAAGGCGCATTGTAAAATGCAGCCAATTGAGCTGTTAACCAGGATTTTCCTGTTGACTCGGGCCCGGTGATGGCAATTCGTATCATTGGTCTGGGTGTGTTAACCGGTAACGGCGTCTCCATTCAATAAATCCCAAAATGGCAAGAATAAGGAAGATAAAATACTGAAAACTGGTAAAAACCAAGCCTTTAACAAAATACATAGGAATAGAAATTACATCACCAATAATCCAGTAGATCCAGTTTTCCACCTTTTTTCGTGCCATTAACAACATGCCAACCAAAAAAATAGAAGTCGTAAAAGCATCTACCCAGGGCACCCATGATTCCATATAAACCTTATCATCCCTGTTAAAAATCCAGATAAGGCCGATGATTACCCAATAGGAAACGGCTGCCAGCCCCACCCCACTCCATTGTTGCTTTGGGGTATTTACAGTGATGGGCAATACTTCGTTGTCCGGATTTACACGACTCCAGTTATACCAACCGTATACGCTCATCAGAAAATAGAAAAAGTTAATACCGGCATCTGCATAAAGCCGGGCAAAATAACAGATGTACACATATATCAATACGCTGACAATGCCCGTAGGATATACCAGAATATTTTCCCGACGGGCATACCACACACTGGCAATACCCAAAAATGCGGCTATTGCTTCAAGCCAGGTGGTATCCTTAACGTTCTGGACAAAGACCAGCCAAAAATCGCTCCATACCATAATTAAGTCCTATAATTCCGGATTCAGGTTGGCATTAATAATTTTTAGCACGAACACGGAATGCGGTAACTCAAAGGCATCCTTCATACACCGGGTAATGCTTGTCATCACTTCGTCCATTTCACCAAATACCTGGGTTGAAAGTTTGTTGGTATAAACCTTAATATTTTTGTTTTGGCTTAAATCAGCAATAAACGCTTTAATGGGCTTTTTATAAGTTTCGTTGAGCGGGTAATAGCTTATATCTACAGAGATTTGCATGGCTTACAATCATAAAATTATGCGGCAAAGTTAAGCCTATTCCTCAAATACATTATCTTTATGCCCAAAATCTTATTGCTAACGTATGAAAATATTATTCAAACTTTTAGGAGCATTCCTCATAATGCTGATACTAAATTCCTGTTTAACTGTTGAAAAGAAGAGTTACACCTTTGAGTTTACGGGCGAAAATTCGGGCACACTCACCATTATTTACCACAATATTATCTCGGTGATGGATGATGGTCAGGATGTTTCGGAGCAGGACTTTAAAGAGATGCTGAATCAATATATGGATGGAAATCAAATTG
>JAQVEI010000521.1 GCA_028697695.1 Lentimicrobiaceae bacterium | reverse complement strand
TATTATTTATGTTATTCTTGACAAAGATATAAAATTTTAACAAGAAGACAAAAAGACCTTTTTATATATTTATTACTGACCATTCAGCATTGAGGAATCCTCAGGAAATGTAAAAACAGGATTGGAGAAATTGTTGGCTATGAATTTTATGGATTATAACAGCAACTCTATTCTCCTTTTTGTGACTTTTTCTGAGACGCTTACCTGAAAAAGTAAATTAAAATTAGAAAAAGTAACGTTGATTGCTTATCTTCAAATCGTTATTACATCACTTTCAGGATGAAGATTACAAAGAACAAATTAAACGGCCAATCAAAAGTTGTTAAAGCCTCATTTCATGAGGAGTCCGATTTATTTTCCTCCGACAGATCGGAGGGATACCTTGGAAAACAATTAATTTATTGGAGTATATGAAAAACAAAATGACACGTCGTGAGTATCTCTCTTTGACAGCTGCCGCAGCCGCAGCTGAAGCCCTCGGTAGCACTTTTGGGTGTGACAGAGCCAATACGGGAAAGAAAAAGTCGCTAATTCCAAAACGAATTTTGGGACGGACGGGTGCGGAGGTGCCCATTATTGGCTTTGGTACCGGCAGCAAATTCCAAAGAGCTTACGAAAATCGTGATGACGATGCAGTGCAGTTGCTCAACCACGCAGTTGACCTCGGAATTACTTGGTTCGACACCGCGCATATATATGGAAAAGATGGCTGGTCTGAAACGATGGTGGGCCGCGTGCTCAAAACAAGGCGCAGGGAAGTCTTCATCACTACAAAAATCCACGATCGTACATACGACCAAATTATGCGTCAAATCGAGATCTCGCTGAAGCGCCTTCAAACCGATTACAGTGACCTGCTTCATGTCCATGGGCTCAAGGCCGATGAAGTCGATCTCCTCGGACAAAAAGGTTACAGCGTATAAACCTATTACAAGCTCCGCGAGCAGAAGGTAGTACGCTTTATTGGCGTTTCGTCGCACGATCAACCGGTCCAGATGAAAAACTTCATAGAGCGCTATGATTTTGACTGCGCGCAACTAGTACTAAATGCGGCAATGCTGGGTGTTCTTGAGCCTGGCTGGCGGCTCGCGCCGGAAGTTTCTTCCCCCAGTTTCGAGGCCATTACTTTACCGGCTGCGCAAAAAAAGAACATGGGCATCATCGCAATGAAGACGCTCGGCTACGGACATCTTTTGGGCAACAATCCGGATAAGGCTGAAGCGCAAACTCTCATGCGCTACGCGTGGAGCCTCCCAATTGCTTCCTCTATTGTCGGCATGACCAGCCTTGAAGAGGTGGAGCAAAACGCAAAGTATGCATCCTCATTCCAATCAATGCCGCAGGACGAAATGCGCGAACTTTCCAACCGCCTCTCATCTGCAAATAAGGTTGCGCTCGACAGCTTTTTTGCTACACATAGTGATATCTGTTGAAAAAACTAAAATCACCAAATGAAGGAAATATACTTTGAAAACTTCGGGCAGGATTTTAGATTATTTTTTGGCACTGAAAAATTTGCTGCTGAGAAATTTTGATAAGTATGGAATAAGAAACAAATATTAAAAAAAATGAAACGAAGAAAATTTTTCTTTCTGGCAACCTCCGGTGCAGCAGGATTAACTTTGGCACCTTCTTGTCAGAGATCAAATAAACAAGGCAGCCCGTCTGATTCAAATGAATCTGTTACAGAGTTGTCGGGGCAGGAGCCTTCCTACCGGAAAGTTATCAAAACATCATTTAGCAGTGAACGTGCTAAAAGTGTAAACGACACAATAATTGTAGCCCTTATCGGTGCAGGTGGCTGGGGTACAAATTTAATTATTCAGGCAGTTGAGACAGGTGAGAACATCAGGATAAAATATATATGTGATGTTGATGATACAAGAGGTGGATTTTTGTTAAATGAACTTGATAAAAAACAAAACTTCAAACCCATAAGGATCAGAGATATGCGCAAGGTGTTTGATGATAAAGAAGTTGATGCAGTGTTTATAGCTACTCCTGAACATTGGCATGCTCTGGCCACAATATGGGCATGTCAGGCCGGAAAAGATGTTTATGTGGAAAAGCCTGTTTCGCATAATATTATTGAAGGGCAGAAAATGATAGAAGCAACAATGAAGTATGAAAGAATTGTTCAGGTTGGTACACACAACAGAAGTGCTGAACAAGCCATGTCAGCCAGGAATTATATTAATAGCGGTGAATTGGGAGAGCTTGTTGCAGTAAATATTAAATCTTTGTGGACGGGGCCTGTCCCTTTAAATGAAAAGGAGAACAGTGAAGCACCTGATACCATTGACTGGAATATGTGGCTGGGACCTGCGCCATTAGTTCCCTATAATGTTACACGAAATAAATCATGGCATTATTTCTGGGAATATGGAGGTGGGGAAGCTATGACTAATCAGGTTATACATCAACTGGATATGGCAAGGCTCATTATCGGGGATCCCGGATTTCCATCTTCGGTTTATTGTCTCGGCGGCAGATATTTTATTAACGATAACAGGGATATTCCGGATTACCAAATGACCACCTTTGATTTTGGTAAATACGTAATGACCATTGAAGCTGGCCAGTGTACGCCATACATGATACCGTCCCCTCCTGAGGTGCGCTATGGGGATCTTTTTCCAAATTGGGATATAAGTGGAACACGTGTAGAAATTCTTGGCACCAAACGGATGATGTTTGTCGGTCGTATGGGGGGAGGTTGGCAGGTTTTCGATAAGGGAGGAGAAATTGTGGCACAACAAAAAGCATTTTATCCTTTGCTGAGT
>JAQVEI010000520.1 GCA_028697695.1 Lentimicrobiaceae bacterium | reverse complement strand
AATTGAACCAGACCACGGCATTGTGTTTGACCCTGCCTGCGGAAGTGCGGGAATGTTTGTACAAACAGGATATTTTATTGAAAACGAAGGGCTGAAACCTGCCGAGAAAGTTACTTTTTACGGACAGGAAAAAGCCGACCTCAATACTAAACTAGCGAAGATGAACCTAACCGTTCATGGACTGGAAGGTAACATACAGGAAGGCAATACTTTTTACGAGGACAAGCACAATCTAGTAGGCGGTGCCGACTATGTAATGGCAAATCCTCCGTTTAATGTGGACGGTGTGGATAAAGGCAAAGAATCTGTAAAAAAAGACCCTCGTTTGATGATAGACGGCAAATTAAATCTGCCGAAAAACGATAATGCCAATTATTTGTGGATTCAATATTTCTATAACTATCTGAAACCAACTGGTAGAGCAGGTTTTGTTATGGCTTCATCTGCCAGCGATGCCGGGCATAGCGAAAAAGACATAAGAGAAAAATTGGTAAAAACTGGTGCAGTAGATGTGATGATGGCTATTGGCAACAACTTTTTCTATACTCGTTCTTTACCTTGCACTCTTTGGTTCTTTGACAGAGCAAAAGAACAAGATATTGAAAAAAAAGAGAAAGTGCTGATGCTCGATGCCCGAAAAATTTACCGCAAAGTAACCAGTAAGGTAAACGACTTTAGCCCCGAGCAATTGCAAAACCTTATTTGCATTGTAAACCTATACAGAGGCAATTCCCAAAAGTTGGAGAGCACTGTAAAAAGCTATTTGCAAACATCTGCCGAATGTGCAAAAGAAACAGCCGAAGCAACAACCGAACTTCAAAATCAATTGCAAAAGGTATCGAAAACTGTTAGCGATTTTGCAACTAAATACACTAAGGAAAACAAAGAGGCAAAATCCTTTGTTGATGCCCTAAACATTGAAGAAACAGCAAGCATTTACGAGCAACAAAACAAATTAATTGCCGAAGCGAAGAAGTCAAAACCCGACATTGAAGCTTTAGAAAGCATTGCCCATTTGTGCAAAGCCTTACGCAAACCGCAAGACAAACTCATTAAACATCTGTTTGATGCCATTAGCACAGCCACCAAAGAATACCAACTAAGCAAAAACAAAGATTGGAAAGAGTTGAACCTGAAAGAACAACTCGACCAACTGAAAGCCCTGCAACAGCAACTGTGCGGCAACCCCGATGAAGAAGAACCCGGCTTGCTGCACGAAACCGAATATTTCTACAAACAAGCCCATTGGCTTACGAGCCGTTTCCCCGAAGGCGTTTACACCGATGTGGAAGGACTGTGCAAAGTAGTAACGCAAAAGGAAATAGAAGCCAAAGACTGGAGCCTAAGCCCGGGCAGATATGTAGGCGTGGACACTGCTACCGATGATGATTTTGATTACGAAGAACGCCTGAACGAAATACACATTGAGTTGGATGGATTGAACGAAGAAGCCATTGACTTGGCAAAAACCATTTCTGAAAACTATAAAGAGCTGGCGATATGAAGTGGGAGAAAATTGAATTTTCAAAATTAGTTGAATTCCCACCAAAGATTTCATTGGAAAAAGAGGAGTTGTACGACAATATACCAATGGACGTAGTTGACGGCGGAATTAAATATGTTCAGGAAATAAATCAAAGAGTTTATACTGGCGGAGGCGCAAAATTTGGAAATGGTGATACAATCTTTGCTAGAATTACCCCTTGTTTAGAAAATGGAAAGATTGCTAAAGTAAAGGGACTTGAAAAAGGAGTTGGATTTGGCTCAACAGAGTTTTTTGTATTTAGAGCAAAGGAAAACATATCTGACCCTGACTTCATCTATTATTTAGCAAAAACAGAATTAGTTCGGCAACCAGCAATAAAAAGTATGGTTGGTGCATCTGGTAGGCAAAGAGCAGATAAAGGAGTTGTAGAGCAAATCAAAGTTCCAAACATTCCACTCCCCACCCAACGCCGCATCGCTTCCATTTTATCAGCTTATGATGATTTGATAGAGAATAATTTGAAGCGGATAAAGTTGTTGGAGGAAGCGACAAGAAATTCATACAAGCTATTCAAAAAAGAAACTATTAATGAATGGATTTCGGGTCCATTCTCAAATTTCTTTAAAATCAATAATGGCTGTGCATTTAAAGCAGATTGGTATGCTGATAGCGGAGTGCCAATTATCAGAACAAGAGACTATTCATATAGCAAATTTCTAAATGTCGAACAACCAATATTTATTGATGATTTTCAAGCCGAAAACTTTACAAAATTCCTTCTGAAAGAATATGATTTTATGCTAATAATGGTTGGAGCGAGTATAGGTCGTTATGGAATTATTTTACCAAAGGATTTACCTGCTTTACAGAATCAAAATCAATGGGCATTAAGAGAGATTAATGAATACAATTATTTAAAAGTGATAAAGCTATTACTAATCGAGGAGATTTTAGAAACTTTATTGCAACAACGCACTGGTGCTGCAAGAGATTTCTTCAGAGCTTCTTTCCTAAATGAACTTGAAGTTCGTGTGCCACCTGAAAAATCAGGACGAGAATTAAACTCAACTTTAGAAAATTACTTTAATCAAATTAATCTTCTGCAAAAACAAAACACCAAACTCCGAGAGGCACGTGATATTTTATTACCTAAACTGATGAGCGGACAAATTGAAGTGTAAAATTATGGCAGAAATAGAAAACCCAAGAATAAGACCCGTTGGAGATTTACTCCAAGAAAACTTTTTTGTTCCACGGTATCAAAGAGGGTATCGTTGGGGAAAACAGGAAATTACAGAG
>JAQVEI010000519.1 GCA_028697695.1 Lentimicrobiaceae bacterium | reverse complement strand
TACAACCTGTTGCCAAATTGGTAACCGTTAAAGTAAATTCAGTGGTAAACATTAGTGGAACAGTGGTCGGCTGTAAAATGGCCGGATTGGTGAGTAAATCAGCCGGTTCCCATTGATAGGAATAATTACCGCTTCCTCCTGACACCGAGCCCTCGAGGGTAGCAGTCAAGCCTTCAGCTATTGTTTTGTCAGGGCCGGCACTTATATCGGGGTTAGGATTTACCACGATATACGATGAATCAATGGCTGTACATCCCCATTCATTGGAAACACGGCACCAGTACCAGCCGGTATTTTCGGTGAGTATTTCCTGAGAGGTGGCACCATTTTGCCACTCGTATGTATTGTAAGCACCCGGGTTAAGATAGAAAGCTTCATCCCGGCAAATGGTGGTATCGTTGCCTATGCTCACCTCGGGATTTGGCCGAACCTGAACAAAGTGACCCACACTCTTTACCTGACCATACAGATATACCTTTAAAGATACCGGGAAGAGCCCGGTGGTGGTGAATGTAAATGAAGTGTCAAGTTGGGTAGAGGTTATGCCACCGGGAAAAGTCCATCTTACCGAATCGGGAGTATCTGAAGCACTGGTGTAAAATTGGGTAGGATAACCCACACAGGCCGGATCATCCCAAAAAAAGTCGGCCGACAGATAGAAGAAGGATTGAATAAAAGGCGGCAGTCCATAATTACACTGCCGGCCTGCAAGGGTTAAAGCATTGTCGATAAAACCACAGTCGTTTCCCAGTGCATTGGGCTGATTGATGCGAGAGATATATGAACTTTGATAACGGGCAATGTACAAACGATTGTCAGGTCCCAACTGCAATGCACCTATAGGTGCTGAACCCTGCCCAACTGAAGCCACTACCTGCCTGGATGCCAAAATGGTAGCTGGATCACCTGATGAAAGGTCGTATTGATGGATTTTGCGATTGCCTTTCCATTCTCCAATGTAAAGTATGGAACTGTTGGGCGAAAACTCCACTCCATAAGGCCCGCCGGGATCATAGCCTCCGGGGGTGGTGTAACTATAATCGGTTACCAGATGTTCAATGATGCCATTGCTGTTGTCGAAATTATAGATACCGATATCAAATTTAGTATTGTTTGCCGCGGCAATCCTGGTGCCATCCGGCGATACTTTTAAATATCCTTTGGAAGCCTGACCCATGTCGCCAACCAGGGGAGGCCCGGTGGTACTGATGACAGGTGTTAAGTTAACGCCTTCGGAGGTTATCAGGTAAGCATAAAAGTCAGCATTTCCCCACTTTTTGGTAATCACCCAAAAGGATTGACCGTCGCTGTGACCCACTGCAGTTACTTTTTCGCAGGCAAGGGGAACCAATGAGATATTCTTTTCGCTGGTAACCACATCACCCAGCCCTCCATCCAGGGTCATGTCAACTTTTGAATAGCACAAGCCCTTGGCCAGGTTGTTGTCAGCAGCATCTACTGTAAATATATAATATTCTGTTGTAGTACCCGGCCTGGGAACAATAATGGCGGACTGTGTACTTGAGGAGTGCCCAAACAATCCTGTGCCGTTTGGCATACGTGCATGGTTACTGTTGTATACATAAGTACCATCGGTATAAAATTCCAATGCTCCATTGGCAGTTGAAATGGATGAGCAACCTTCACCGGTATTTAATGCACCATTGGTTAGGGCATAGGGCGGGCCAAGGGCAAAGCTTAATCCTGCATTTTTCCCAAAATACCAGTAATTTGCCTGCTTTTGAGCATATGAAACCATTACTGAGGAGAGCAGAATGTATAAAATTGTAATTTTTTTCAACATAATAACCGTGAATAATTGTAAAACAAAAATTTCATCCTAACAAAATTAACAAAATTATTAGAATTAAGAAACAGAAAATGATATTAATTATCCCGCGAAGATAAAATCAATACTACCTCACGGGAAGTATAGTGGAAAGCCGCCTTCATATTTATTACATCTTTTGTAATTGAATAAACAGGCACTTATTTAACTTTTGGAATTTTTTTTTGTTAAATTACCTTAACTTAAAACCTAAAACAATGAGCAGTAAAAAGGTACGTATCCTTTCCATAGATGGAGGGGGAATACGGGGAATTATGCCGGGCGTGGTGTTGACATATATTGAGGAGCAGCTCATGGCAAAGGAAGGCGGGCATGTAAGATTAAGCGATTATTTTGATTTGTTGGTGGGCACCAGTACCGGAGGTATACTCGCGTGTACCTATCTTATCCCTGAACGTGACAATAAGGGTAAAGCTACACTTCGTCCCAGGTTTACAGCACGACAGGCCGTTGACTTGTATATGGAGCGTGGAGATGATATTTTTGACATTAATTTTTGGCAGAAGATTAAGAGTAAGGGAGGGCTTGCCGATGAAAAATATGATGCTTCTGAGCTGGAAGAAGCACTGAACGATTATTATGGAGATACTCTGCTCAGTGAACTGCTTCGTCCCTGTTTGATTACATCCTATGACATCCGCAACCGGCGGGCACATTTTTTTAGTCAGATTGATGCACGCGCAACCAATACCCACGACTTTCCCGTGAAGGAGGTTGCACGCGCTACTTCGGCAGCCCCAACCTACTTTGAAGTGGCGAGGGTTAAGTCGGTATTTGGTACTCCTTATCCATTGATTGATGGGGGCGTATTTGCCAATAATCCGGCCATGTGCGCCTATGCAGAAGCCAGGGGCATCAATTTTAGTACGGTGCTTAATGATCCGGAAAAGACCGACCGGCCTTATGCCAAGGATATGATAATTGTTTCGGTAGGTACCGGC
>JAQVEI010000518.1 GCA_028697695.1 Lentimicrobiaceae bacterium | reverse complement strand
GCCTGTCAAGCTCCTCCATGAGCTTCAGGTCTTTTGTACTGGCTTTTGATGGCGTGTAATAGAGTGTGCTTCTGGCAATCCCTAAAAGCTCACATTGGTAGCATATGCTCATTTGCCTTTCTTCACAATCAACCCTCTCTTTGCATATATCCAAGGGTATCATAAAACCTTTTTTTAACCCATTCATGGCTACCGATGTATCATTAAATGCGTATGCCCTGAGAAAATCTGAGCAAGCTCAGATATGGTCTTGTTCTCTTTTATCGCCTCTATGGCAACCTTCGCTTTAAATTCAGCCGTAAATGTTCTTCTTGACTTTTCCATATGACAAAAATTTTAAAATTAGTAAATTCCTGTCCAGTTTTTTTAGACCATCTCATCATTGATGAATCCGAATAACCTGCGAAGTGTTTGTGCACTAATTTGAACATGTATAGTTTTATAAACGTGATTGGAAAGTTCTTCGCATTCAGATGCAGAAGTTATGTTTCTGCCAAACCTAAATTGGATTTCCTTAAGAAGTAGTGCCTTTGAGGCTAACTTAGATTTCATAACTTTTGCAAGCAATAATGTTCTGTTTCGCTTTCCGATTCTTGGGTATTCTAAAAACCATTGAAAAACCAATTAATGTGATTATAAGGTTGCACTCTTTGGCAAGTTTTGGTTTGAGTGTCGGCACGTGCGACTTGCCAATGTGTGCAATGTGGGTAGGCTCTTAAAAAATAAAAAATGTGTGTCGGTAAAAAATAAAACTTTATCGGGTCGGATTGTCAGGTCGGCAGTCATTCCGATTTGTCTTTTTTCTTTGTATTTCGTCTTGTCGATTTTCATGTCACTGTCTTTTTTTAGGCTTGCTTGTAACGTCCGAAGCTAAGTGCAGGCGGGCATTTCAAAACATATAACATTCAATAAACGACTATGTTTAAAAAGTGCAACATGCTTCAATGCACCACTATCTGCCCGCTTGCATTTAGCTTTTGTTATGAGCATTTTGTCATTCCTCTTTACTTTTTTTCAAACTTACCGAAAACAGTAATCCAAGGTAATTCCCTGATAAATCATAGTATCCTCTGGTGTCAAGGGAAGTAAATAAATTAGCAAACTGATATTCCCCAGAAATGGTATTTTGGAAGTTCATTACATAAATTAGATTTGCTTTAAGCAATATCTTTTGCAAAGCATAAGAAAACCCCGTCCCAATCACAAAACTACCTTGAAATGAGTTCTTCGGACTTTCCAGTTTTAATCCAAATATTTCTCGGTAGTCGGATATCTCCTCATTTGAAATTGATACAACAAAGTCGGAACTCCCATTAGGAAAATACATTGCTTTAAAACCTGTTATAAATGATGCAAAGGTTTTTTCCCCTGTTTGTAAATTTATATTCAAAAGCAAAGGAAATGAGAAAGTATAAAGTGCATATGATTTGTAACTGTCAACTAGATCCTCCTGATATTCAGAATAAAGATTTTCTTTTAATATTTTGTATGTTACAGAGCATATTGGTTCCTTTGCAACAAGTAACCCTGTTTGAAATGACCACTTATGGTCGGGATAGAAATCATACATCACTCCAGCATTAAAACCAAGCATTGGCTTATTTTCAAAAGTCATGTCACCATATTGGGGCGTTAGTTCTGCCTTGTTATATAACACAGGACCAGCAACAAATCTCCATTTGGAAAACTTAGAAAGTTCATAATAAACTTTTTGTTCCTGCGGGAATGCTATTTTCAGAAAAGCAACGCTGAGCATAATGCTCAGCATTGCAAATTTTTTTGAAATTCTTACCATGTGAGAACATTCTGGTTTGAATAACCGGCATATTGAAAATAACCGATAATTGACAGGTTCTTTTCAGCCCTATATTGTGGAAAAGCTCCCCAAATTGAATTATTTTTTTCTATGCTTTTGGCTTTCTTGTATTTCCATCCTGACCATTGTGCCACTGAACCACTACAATCCTTATCTCTGAAGTAGCTTTGAACTGCAACTCCTAAATCCATTTTGTACTTTTTCCAACTGCTTCCTTGTTTCTTGTAAGAAGTGATTTCAGCGCAACCAACTCCTTTCCAGGGATAACTATGAAAATGTACATGCTTAATAACCTTACGATCTGTTGCATAATAATCTGGATAGTCTTTCCCTTTCCAGTTGGTACATTCACCTTTCCCGCCTCCATCAAATTCAATATTAGTGGTTACCGTTGGTTCGCTGTAAGCTGTTTCATCTCCTTCATTTATCCTGATTAAGGTAGCAACATCAAGATTCCTGATTTCCACAAATCCTTTTTCGGTCAACTTAATGATTTTATCCCCGATCTTTACCTCTCCATTGCCATTCAGCAAGGTCATTTCTACGACGCTGAAGGGATACTTCTTTTTAGGATAAGTTTCAATATTAAGCTCTTCATTGTTAAGCCAAAATTCCTCGGCAGCGACATAAACTTGCCGTAAAGTGACAGGGATGTTGTAATAATTTTCAAAATTAATCAATGGCTGATGGTCAACAAAGCCAACCTCAGTTTCTTTTGCATTTAAGTCATCATCACTTAAACTACTCCATGTCGCTAAAAATGCATCTTCGTGCTGTTCCATCTGTATCTCAAGCGAGGTAATTGTTGCCTCATAATGCTCAACACTGCTAAATTCAAGCAATGTAACAGATGTCTTACTGCCATCTGTTAATGTAACTAGCTTGATTTCTCCTTGATTGTTAGTAGGTTGTTGTTCTATAAATTTCTCTTTTGAACAACTTGCCATAAAAATGGCAATCACGATTAAAAAAACTAAA
>JAQVEI010000517.1 GCA_028697695.1 Lentimicrobiaceae bacterium | reverse complement strand
AACAAAGAGTTCATTGAAGAAAAAACTGTATACCTTAATACTGATGACAGGTGTGCATTGCAGTTGAAGGAATATAAAGAATTTGATGATTATTTGCGTAAGATATTCAAAGGTCGTGCTTCAAAGGACGTCAAATCACCAGTAAAAGAAGACTGGAATACGATCGTTAAAGCATCTATTGATGATTACAATGAAGCAAATGAGCGATGCCGTAATGCTGTGGCTGACCAGGTAAAGGCATTGGAAATGTTCTGCAGTAAGCGCCTTTCTGTGCTGGCAGGTCCAGCTGGAACAGGCAAAACTACAGTTGTCAAAGCTTTCTTAAAATCGCCACAAATAAAAGCAGAAGGTACGCTCCTTTTGGCTCCTACAGGGAAAGCACGAGTTCGCTTAGGCAACATGTCAGCAGGTATTCAAGCCCTAACTATTGCGCAATTTCTGACGCGTCAGGGTTTCTTTGACTGGGCTACAATGACACCTTATGTTCCTGAAGATGCAGAAAAACGTAAATATTGTGGAGCAAAAAATGTCATTATTGACGAGTGTTCCATGCTTACATGTAAGGACTTTTATGTCTTAATGAAAGCATTGGATTTAAAGAACATTAATCGAATAATTTTAATTGGAGATCCATTTCAATTACCTCCTATTGGCCCTGGCAGACCATTTGCAGACTTATTTAACTACCTAAAGGATAATAAAGACGAATATTTAAGATCGGCAATAACAAAATTGCGATATGTTGTAAGAACTATTAATACAGGAGACTCTGACATATTGACTTTAGCATCATGGTTCTCTGGAGAAAAACCTGCAAAGAATTCCGATCTCATTTTTGAGCAAGTTGCCAAAGGAAATCTTAATAATGACTTGGCTGTTTATACTTGGAATGATGAAAACGACCTTAAAGACTGTTTGAAAGAGGCCATTGAAAAAGAGTTGCCAGAAGAGGAAGGTAAATCTTTATCCGATAAGATTCGTAAATCTATAGGACTTGACGATGTAAATAAAGCCTTAAATGATCCGTCAAAGGTTGAAAGATTTCAGGTTTTATCTCCGGTAAAAAATCCGGTATGGGGAACATTTCAGATTAATTCGTATTTCCAAGAGTGGGTTGGTGTAAATAAAAATTTTTCAATAGAAATAGCTCCTATTACCATATCTGCTCTAGATAAGGTCATTCAATTAAAGAATGAACGCAAGAAATCTACGAGTAAAGAAGAATGTCAACTTTCAAATGGTCAAATAGGTTTTGTTAATTATGCAAATAAGAGGGAAAAGAAATCGACAGTCGTTTTTACCGGGTTGCCCAACAAGAGATTTTCATATTATTCTTCTAAGTCGGATGAGGCTGATAATACAATAGACTTGGCTTATGCTATAACTATCCATAAGAGTCAAGGGAGCGATTTTGATACTGTGTTGGTTGTTCTTCCTAAAAGCGGACGTATACTTTCACGTGAACTAATCTATACAGCTTTAACACGAGCAAGAAAGAAATTAATTCTGTTGATACAAGATAATATATCGTGGTTAATCGAGTATACTAAACCTCAGATGTCAGTTTTAGCTAAGCGAAATACAAATCTTTTCTCTACATCTGTTCGTGAAGATATTTCAAACATTCCATATGTGGAAGGATTGATTCACACAACCTTAAAGCCTGGTTTAATCGTACGTAGCAAGTCTGAAGTAATTATTGCTAATATGCTATATGAACGAGGTATTGACTTTGAATATGAAAGAATGATAGAAGATAATGGCCGCCGATGTATTCCTGATTTTACTTTTGAAGATGCATCTGGAGATACCATTCTTTGGGAACATTTAGGAATGTTAGATAATCCCGCCTATAAGGAATCATGGGAAAAGAAACGAGATTTTTATAAATCAATCGGTTATATCGAAGGAGTAAATTTATTTACTACAGTTGACCATGAGAACGGAAGTATTGATTCTACAGAAATTGCTGCAATAGTAGATAAATTAGAAGATTTAATATAAAAGATTATGAACAATGCAGTCTTTCTGCATTGTTCATAATTAGTTTTGTATTGTTTGATAAATAGTATTGCCTGCCAACAAATAAGAATGCACAGTTAAGATACCAGATTATAGATAAATGCCTGAGCAATTGGTCTAGGCGTTACTATATTGAGGATTTAGTAGATGCCTGCAATGAAGCGCTCTATCTGTATAATGGAGAAACGAAAGATGGTTGCGGAGTAAAAAAACGTCAAGTACAAGAAGATCTAAAATTCATTGAAAGTGAAGAAGGATATAGTATGGAGATAGATGCCATTCGAGATGGGCATAGAAAATATTACCGATACCATACCAAAGGGGCTTCTATTAAAAATCAACCTATCAATCAGGAAGAGCTCAATTTGATTTATGATGCATTGATACTTCTTAAACGTTTCGATGGAGTACCACAATTTGAGTGGTTAAACGACCTTGAAAAAAGACTATATACGACCAGTAAATTAGGAGATAGTCTGGATTCAGTTGTAAGTTTTCAGCATAATCCCTATCTCAAAGGAATGGATTTATACTATAAACCCATTTTTAATGCAATTGTTAACAAAAGGGTAATTGAAATTATATATCATCCATTTGGGAAGGATGCTAGAACTGTAATTGTTACTCCTTATCATCTTAAACAATATAATAAGGGTCTGCTTATTAATTCCCAATCAGGCACACAATTTCATTTGTGGCCCGAGTGGATAAATGTTTATATTTCTCACTATCATTAACTTCTGTAGTAACGAGACAAAATAAGGTAAGGGAATATCC
>JAQVEI010000516.1 GCA_028697695.1 Lentimicrobiaceae bacterium | reverse complement strand
TGCACCGCCGGGATTTCCACCATAAATATCTTCCGGTATCCCGGCTCCACATAGCTCAGCCAATAAAGGGGAGGAGATATTTGGGCCATCGTAAATATACAAACGATCTTTACCACAGTTTGCACTATACTCTACATCAAAGGATCTAAAGCTAACTTTTAATACTTTCTCAGGATCAGATGAAATAAAAGTGGTCACAAGATCTTCGTCCGGCTGATAAGGTTGGCCGGGCCCCTGACTATCGTAAAACAACGTGCTACAGGTTGTTGTGCCCTGCATACCTATAAAATATCCTGAAGTAACCGTTATATAATCCTGCTTCACGAGTTGATTTCCACCAATTACGTTGGATACGTACAAGGAAACATTGTAGGTGCCCGGAACACTGTATTTAACGATGGGATTAGGTTCCGTTGAAACGGGAGTGTCGGCTCCCTCGAAAGTCCACAGCCATTCATTAGGATTTCCACCAGACAAGTCGTAAAACTGAACCTGATTTCCTGTCACTATCACGGTGTCGCTTGCAGTGAATGCCGGTATGGCAGTACCATTCCATAGCTTAACGTTGGCAGTTACGCTGGCATAGTCCTGAATGCTTACCTGTGAAAGCGTTTTAGGAAAATAGCCATCTGCGTAAAAGCTAATGTTGTAGCTTCCTGCTTTTAGAGGACGATAATAATCTCCCAGGCCGGCGGCACTAAAAACCATGGAGCTATCCTTATCGTGGCCGTTTATAAACACCTGTGCAACAACTGCTTCACCGGTAATTGTATCCGTAACTATGCCTCTGATGCCATAATTTACCTGTTCAATATAATTTAACAACGAACGATAATTGTATTCCCAGTAGTTAACAAGTTTACCGGGAGGCATAATTTTAGTATTCGATAACTCAATGGTTACTTCGCGGCATTGCTGAAAATAATTCATATAATCCTGCCTCCCGCCTGAAATGGAGTACCACTGATAACCGTTGGTTATTCCATTGTTGTATCCGCTCATATAACCATAAGGGCTGTATGCATGCGCCGTATCAGCATATTCATGACTAATCAAACAGTACCAGCTATCATCGGCATGAAGCCGGCTCCAGGTATCCCAGGGATAATTAATAACCTCGGCTCCGCCATGAAAATTGGCCGACATCACAAAATTACGCGTTTCAGCAAAATCCATAAATGCCACAGTTTCAGGCTGCCAGGGATAACCATCGGGATGTGGGCCATCTTCCGGATCAGGGTAATTCCGGTTAAGATCAACAAAATTAGCATTGCCCCGTCTGGCTCCGTTTACGGTGTTGTTTCCACCGGCATATGTACCATCGGGATTGGCCAGCGGGTTTATCCATAAGTCAATATTATCAACAATGGCTGTTATGCGTTCATCCTGGGTGTAATTAGTCAACAAATAATCAATTAGATGCAACATTAGCACGTAACCTGTGGTTTCATCTCCATGTATGGATGAAGTATACAGAAATTCCGGTTTGGCTTGTGGTATCCCCAAGTTTCCGGATATATGCATAGCCAGCAGTTTACGTCCACTGGGCAACACACCTATGGTAATCAATTCGCACAGTTCAGGAAAATCAGCAGCAAACTGTTCCATGATGGCTTCGTAGCCTTCATAAGTGGGATAATAATTCCATTCAAGAATTTGTCGGGGATCGCTACTCATAGGTACTTCACCAATATCGCCCGGATGAGGCAACACGATGATGTCACTAACGCCCGATTGAATAAGTTGAAGATATTCCGACTTGTTGGCATAGGCAAATACCGTATCTCCATTTATTTTATCAACACCAACAATACGGCTTAACTTATTCACCCGGGAAGCACTGGATGGAAGTGCAAAATAGATTTCACCTTCAGAGCCAAATACGCTGTCTAATCCTGTCTCAGTATGTTGTTGGGCATAAATATTTAGTGAAAACAGGCACAATATTAAAAAAGTCAGAATATTCTTCATTGAAAAAATTAAAGCGTTAACAATCAATATTTTGCTCTTTGAGTTCAGCAATAGCGGCATTTATTTGATTCTGAACGGCTTTCCCTACTTTTACCACAGGCAACCTTAGGTTATTGGAAACAATTTTCATGTTGTCCAATGCAGCTTTCACTCCACCAGGGCTGCCATCGGCGAACAGTAGCTGCATAAAAGGCAGCAACTGATAATGTAACCGGCGTGCATCTTCAAATTTTCCTGTCAAAGCAGCATTCACCATCTTTGAAAATGTCAGTGGATAAGCATTGGCTGTAACAGAAATCACGCCATGGCCCCCGGCTGCAATGATTGGCAGGGTGAGAGCATCGTCACCTGAAATAACCAAAAAATCCTTTGGCTTTTTGCGTATTATTTCCATGATTTGAATCAAATTGCCCGAAGCCTCTTTAATGCCAATTATTCCGCCTACTTCATTTGCAAGCTGCAAGGTGGTTTCAGCAGTCATATTCACACTGGTTCTGCCAGGAACGTTATACAATATAACCGGCAAAGGGCTGGCACTGGCAAGATTTTTATAATGCAGGAATAAGCCGTGCTGTGTGGGTTTATTGTAATAAGGAGTAACAGATAGTATAGCGTCAATACCGCTAAGATCTGTGGTTTGCACGTAATTGATCAACTCCTGGGTGTTGTATCCGCCAATTCCAAGTACTAAAGGAATTCGACCATCAATGTATTCTTTCACAAAATCAAGTAGTGCAAATTTCTCATCTCTGGACAAGGTAACGGCTTCACCTGTTGTACCCATCAAAACCAGATAATTTACCTTGTTTGAAATGGTGTAGTGAAGCAACTT
>JAQVEI010000515.1 GCA_028697695.1 Lentimicrobiaceae bacterium | reverse complement strand
TAAGTTTAAGAAACCGGATTACTGGCTTAATCTCTGATTTGTTGAATATTCAATACATGGTTCATTTGCAAATTTCCAAGTAATCTTATGTCCCGACATTCAAATAAATTATTGGCAAGGAAATATCCTCCGTCAAAACCTTGTTCCTGCAATACATGTGTAAGTTATTGTAAACGTCCCGGCTGGTGGACGGTTGAAGAAGCACGGCAGGCTTTACGGGCAGGTTATGCCAACAGGATGATGCTAGAAATTTCTCCTGACCGCGATTTTGGAGTGTTGTCTCCTGCATTTAAAGGGAATGAAAGTTATTATGCCCTCCAGTTATTTTCAGGAAATGGATGTACTTTTTTAAAAAACAATTTATGCGAACTTTTTAATAGCAGATTTCAACCGCTTGAATGTCGGTTTTGTCATCATGAAAGGGAAGGTAAGGGAAAAGAATGCCATTTTGATTTGGAAAAAGACTGGCATACAGGAGAAGGACAGGAGTTAGTTATGCAATGGGAAACAGACATAAAGCTATTGCTGTAAGCACATGCAAATAAATTGTATAGCACATTAGATTTGATATGAGACTCAATTAATTTATCATTAAATAGTATGCCTATGAACGATTTTTCTAAAACGAAGTTGTTCAGCTTATTATCTGAACCTTCACAAGTAACAAACAAAGAAATGCAAAGTGCCTATGAAGATTTTATTGCGCAAATAATAAACCTCAACCAATCCGAAGTAAATCTTGCAGAAGCCTTTCGGAATTTAAACTTTACCCGTATCGAGTTTGATGTATTGGGAGCATTACCTTTTTATGGGCAGGGGGGAAAATGCGCTTAAAAAAGCATATCTTCAAAAAGCACTGACCTTTATTGATTCTGAAACAAGACTGTTAAACCTTAAAGTCCAGTACCCGGAACAGTTTAATCCTCCTGCTCCACAAACATTTAAATCCAACCTACATATTATCCCTAAATCAAAGGGTTTAGGGATAATCGGTTTTGTTGAGCTAACAGTCAGCCTATTTCTATTGGGCGAGATATACACCAAAACAGGGAAACATGCTTCGCTGTCAGACATTGCCAGAGCCTTCGAACTGATGTTTAATTTTAATTTCGGCAGCATCTATAAAAAGCGGATTGCCCTGTTCGACCGTAAGCCCTGTAATCTTACCCGGTTGCTGGACAGCCTCAAAAATTTGCTTCTAAAAGAAAACCGGAATAAAATGAAAAATAATGATTTCTGAGAATATTAGTAGTCAGTCATATACAAATAAAAAGTAGGGAGGTTCCTAAAGACCTCTCTATTTTTACTGCCCCCATCTGCCGTCCTTTGCTTTATCAATCGATTGAGAACTTAATGTTTAATCAGAAAAACAAAGCAAAATCATGTATATCAATAATGACGAATTTGAAAAGTGGATGGAAAAACTGTCCTCAAAATTAAACGAGATTGGGCAGGACATTAAAACCATGACAGGCAAAGGCGAGGTAAACATTTTGGATGAAAATGATAAATTACTGGACAACCAGGATTTGGCTTTTCTCCTGAAAGTATCATATCGCACTCTGCAACGCTACCGTACCAGCAAGAAACTCCCCTACTTTATGATAGGCCATAAAACCTACTACCGTACGTCTGATGTCCGGGCATTTGTCCGTGAACACATGGAACTACAACAATTCAAACAGTTTGAAAAAGCTACTCGCGAGGATAAATGATTCTGCTCTTTAGTCTAAGTAGAATGAAGCAAATGACAGAGGCTGTTTTTATTCTATGCCTCCTGTTTAGCGGCTCCGCATTCAGCAGGAACATTCTCGCCTACCGGCTTTGATTATTCCTCTGAATTAAGCAAGAGGGAACTGGACAAGTCCTGTTCTTTCCCTCTTGCCCTTCGGGGAAAGCCTTCGGCTTTAGCGTGTTACAATAACATGCTGTTATAACACCTGTAATAACCGTTTTTTGTTTATCGCTTATTATAAGTTTTCGGCGCCGGTCTGAAACGGTACCACTTACCGGTTTAAAATGATACCACCCTTTCAAGACACATATCAAGATAAGAAAATTAAGTCTAAGACATAACTTATTTAACAAAATATAATTAGTTTGGCATAGCAAACTCAATCTGAGATACCTATGGCAGGCTATTTTTATTGTCAACATTGCGGTATGAGGAGCCGTAAAAACCCCCGACTTAAAACCAGGCAAAAGTATTGTGGCCGGAGATCATGTCAGCAATCCAGGAAGAACATCTGGGAAAGAGAGAGGCTGAAAAAAGATTCTTCTTACCGCAAAAAACGACACGGGCAAAAAGCCAGGTGGAGGGATATTCATAAGGCAGATCA
This sequence comes from Lentimicrobiaceae bacterium, assembly GCA_028697695.1. Lineage (GTDB taxonomy): Bacteria > Bacteroidota > Bacteroidia > Bacteroidales > Lentimicrobiaceae > Lentimicrobium. The sequence continues at coordinate 465 of JAQVEI010000515.1, read as the reverse complement.
ATATCAAAAAGTTTATCGAAAAAATCATCCTGATTATGTAACAGACAACCGTGAACGGCAGCGATTGCGCAATAAGAATGTTCAGAAAGCCATATCAGGGTTTTTAAGATCAAACATTGTAAAGACGGACACGTTAATCGCTGAAAGGCCTGTCAGTTGCGGGTTATACGAGATATTGCCTTACAAAACGGGTCTGGGGAAAAAGATTGTAAAGACGGACGCGTTAATCGTTGAACTGCGCGCCTGCAGAGGCTTACAGAAGGTTTTGGTCAGTGATCCGGGTTAATTGTAAAGACGGACCACATTGCACGGGAAAACGCCAGTATCTACTTTAGCAGTGAAAATGACAAAAGAAATTACCCATAAAACAGTAAAACTTGATCAGCTGGATGTCAGCCTTCAGTACCTGCGTATCACCCGTCCCGGTGAGATGGAAAAGATGTGCCGGTCACTAAGGCGCTCAGG